>NZ_JBDSMB010000087.1:0-21842 GCF_039916025.1 Flavobacterium sp. | reverse complement strand
AAAAAAACAAACATTGGCCGCATTTGTTTCCCTTTTCGGTTTACGATATAATACGTGATTCTGTTAAGTAAGGCGATTTTAGAAGTCATCGATTCATAGAACTTTTTTTCAAAAAGTTCCATTTCCTCCTGAATAGGTTTTTTTATTTGTGAGGTGATGTTCATCGCATTCAAATATACAATAATGGAATCGTTTGAAAAATTTTTTTAATTTTGATTAAACCTTTTTAAAAAAAATAGCTCTTACAAAAGAAACCTTAAAAAATGAGATTATGAAAACAACAAAAATTATTTTAGGACTGGCATTAGCTTTTTCTATTTTTAGCTGTAGCAAAGATGATAATGGTAGTTCTTCCATTAGTGCTTCAGATGCTGCAACAAGTGCAAAATTAGACATCATGAATGATGATGTTTCTAAAATTGTAGAAGATCAATTAACTACATCAGACGGAATTTCAGGAAAAACGAATGAAACTGTTCAAACTGCAGATGCATTTTTACCACCATGTGCAACAGTAACCAGAGTTCCGGCTTTTGGAACCGTAATTACACCAGGAACTACAATCACAAAAACTATTGACTTTGGAACAACTGGTTGCCCGCTTCCAAACGGAAATGTTTTAAGAGGCGTAATTGTAATGACATTTACTTATCAACCAGATGCAACTTCACACACAATAACTTATACTTTCCAGGATTTTTATCACAATGCCATAAAATTTAATGGCACCAAGACTTTTACCAGAGTAATGGCAACTAGCACAGTAAATCCAAATGTTCATCCTATAGTTACTATGAATATGGATATGACAGCAACTTTACCAAATGGTGATATTGTTACTCGTGTTGGACAAAGAGTGAGAGAAATTATTGAAGGCTATGCAACTGAAATTTGGTTGGATAATATTTATCAAATTACAGGTGAATGGACAACAACTTTCCCAAATGGTGGTGTTCAGACAAGTACAATCACAACTCCTTTAAGAATTAGAATGAACTGTCCGAATATTGTTAGAGGTGTAATTACAATTGTTAGAAATGACAATACTGCAACTCTTGATTATGGAGATGGAGAATGTGATAATCTTGCGACTTTCACTATAAATGGAACTTCTCATATAATTACTTTAGGAGGAAACTAAAAGCGGTTTTCCATCTTACTAAAAACTCCCTAATTTTAATAAAATTAGGGAGTTTTTTATGATTTATTAGCTAATTGCCCACAAGCGGCATCAATATCTTTTCCGCGGCTACGGCGGACTTTTGCTACAATATCATTTTTTGCCAAAGCCTTAATGTAATTATCAATTGCTTCGTCAGATGTTTGTTGGAATTCGCCGTCATCTATTGGATTGTATTCAATCAAGTTGACTTTACAAGGAACGTATTTACAGAATTTAACCAAGGCCTCAATAGAAGCTTTATCATCGTTAATGCCTTTCCAAACCACATATTCATAGGTGATTTTGCTTTTGGTTTTTTGATACCAATATTGCAAAGCTTCTTTCAATTCGGGCAATTGAAAGTTTTTAGTAAACGGCATAATATGATTTCTTGTTTCTTCAATAGCAGAATGCAATGAAACTGCCAACTTGAATTTCACATCGTCATCTGCCATCTTTTTAATCATTTTTGAAACTCCTGAAGTGGAAACCGTAATCCGTTTTGGAGACATTCCCAAACCCTCATTTGAAGTAATCATATTTATTGCTTTTATGACATTGTTGTAATTCATCAATGGCTCGCCCATTCCCATAAAAACAATGTTAGAAAGTGGTCGGTTATAATACAAACGGCTTTCTCTATCAATAGCAACAACCTGGTCGTAGATTTCTCCCGGTTCCAGATTCCGCATTCTTTTTAAACGTGCTGTCGCGCAAAAATTACAATCTAGACTACAACCAACCTGGCTCGAAACACAAGCTGTAGTTCTGGTTTCTGTCGGAATCAAAACACTTTCTACAATCAAACCATCGTGAAGCCGGACTGCATTCTTTACTGTTCCATCTTCACTGCGCTGCATAGTGTCAACCTCAATATGATTAATCACAAAGTTATTTTCGAGCATCAATCGCGTTTCTTTGGAAACATTTGTCATGTCTTCAAAATTGTGTGACGCTTTGCTCCAAAGCCATTCATAAACCTGATTGCCACGAAATGCTTTGTCGCCATTAGCCACAAAAAAAACGCGTAATTGTTCTTTGGTTAAACTTCGGATGTCTTTTTTCTCGATTTCCATGGTGCAAATTTAGGCTAATTTGATTACTTCTTAATTTGTATTTTTGTAAAAAATAAAATCATGCATTTCCTTTCTGAAGAATTAGATACTTATGTAACCGTTCATTCACAGGACGAACCTGAATTGTTAGCACAATTAAATAAAGAAACACACCAAAAAATATTAGCACCAAGAATGCTCAGCGGTCATTTTCAGGGCAGGGTTTTGAGTATGCTTTCCAAAATTATTCATCCTACCAATATTCTTGAAGTTGGAACTTATACTGGTTATGCTACACTTTGCTTAGCAGAAGGTTTAGCAGAGAACGGAACGATTGACACTTTGGACAATGAAGAAGAATTGTTCGATTTTCAGAGAAAATATTTTGACAAAACCATTTGGGCGAAGCAAATTACGCAGCATTTAGGTGATGCTTTGGATATTATTCCGACACTAAATAAAAAATACGATTTGGTTTTTATCGATGCCGATAAAGAAAATTACATTAATTATTTCCATTTGATTGTTCCGATGATGAACAAAAGTGGAATCATACTTTCGGACAATGTTTTGTGGAGCGGAAAAGTTTTGGAACAAGTAAAACCAGGCGATATTACAACTAAAATTCTTTTAGAATACAATCAATTATTGAAAGAAGATCCAAGAGTAGAAACAGTTTTGCTTCCTATCCGTGATGGATTAACTGTTTCGCGTGTGCTTTAGCTTTTAAAACAATATTTCCAGTATAATTTGTAGCAAATAAATCCGAATGTTGCTCCAAAAACATAACCCGTTAAAATATCTGAAGGGAAATGCAAGCCAAGATAAATTCTGCTATAAGCAAAAATCAAAGGAAACAAAAACAACAAATAACTGTGTTTGTAGTATTTCTTTAAAATCATAAAACCGAAAACCGTTGTCGCCATTGAGTTTGTAGCGTGACCCGAAAAGAAACTAAATGTAGAACTTGATTTTACTACTCTGATAATATGATTAACAGTTTCGTCATTGCAAGGTCGTAAACGATGGAAATACCATTTGAAAAGATTACAAGTTTGGTCACAAACCAATATCAAAACTGCTGTGAAAAGAATGTAAAACCAAAAATTTCTCCAGTCAATTTTCTTTTGCAAAAGATAAAAAACGAACAAAAATATTGGTATCCAATAAGCTTGCTTTGTAATAACCAGCCACAAACCGTCAAAGGTTTCAGAACCTAAGCCATTTAAGAAAATCAGAAGTTCTTTATCAAGCTGAATAATTTTTTCCAGCATTATTGTTGTCTTTTTATTGGTCCGGTCAAATCTTCAATATCTTCTTTTGTTTTGGTAACTTCCGGTAGAATATTTGTATCTAAATTTGATTTTACTTTTTCAACCTCATCGGTAAAGGTTGATGTCAATTCTCTCATTGAAGTATCTATACCATTGGCTTCCGCTCCTTTTTGGATTTCACTTTTGATTTCGTTAGTCGCGTTTTTTAATTGTGCCATTGCTTTTCCCATAGTTCTTGCTATATCAGGAATCTTTTCTGAACCAAAAAGCATTAACGCAATGAAAATAATAAGGATTAATTCGCCACCACCAATTCCAAACATAGTTCTAATTTTTTCTAAATGAGTTGCAAAGTTACTTAAATTGCTATTATTTTTTTAATATTTCTAAATATTTAGTCGCTAAATCCGAGAAGATAAAACGAGCCATTATTTTATTTTTGGCATTCAAAGCCTCAGCCAGTTTTGGGTCTTCAACAGCATAATACCAAAACCCTCTGAGATAATCCTTTGGGATTTTTAAATTTTCTAAAAAAAATTCCTCTTTGAAGTAATATTCTATTTTCTGCAACAATTTTTCTTTTTTCTCAACCGCTAATTCTTTCTTCAGCATGGTTGTTCTTCCAGAAATAGCATTCAATAGAGGATCGAGGCTCATTGCTCCTCCAAAACCAATTTTCCCATCTAAGTCTGTTGCCGCTTTTAACTTTCTTTCTGCAGGTGTATATACTTTTGCAGGTTTTTGCAATATTCCCAACGAAACTGCATTAATGTTTGAATACTGTTTGATTTCAACCTCATCAAGCGGATTGACTTTTACTTCTAAACTTACAACATAAAGCTGTTTGGTTAAATCATTTTCAGTTATTATTGCTTTTTTTGTTACTATTTGCTGACCCGAAAATTGCAATGTGTCACCCACTTTCACAAACATCGAAAAATTTCCGTTTTTATCTGTTGTCGTTGTTGACTCCGAACGTAAATTAGCCACATAAACGTCATTTAATTCTTTGATTTGGGAAGCTATTTTTCCTTTTAACAAAGTTAACGTTGATGTTTGGGCAAAAGTCTGGGCAAAAAATAAAAATATAATTATACTTTTAAATAACTTCATTATTCTAATTTTACGATGTAAAAATATCTTTTAGATTACTAAAAGTATATAATCTTTTGTTAAAAGAAACAAATCACAACTAATGAAAAAAATGATTATAGCCAGCACTTCTACCATTCATGGTGGAGGTTATTTAGAATACTTGTTACCAACTTTAGAAGTTCATTTCAGCCATTGCGCCGAAATACTTTTCGTTCCGTATGCTCGTCCGGGCGGAATTTCACATGATGATTATACTGCAACAGTTAGTTCGGCTTTCGCCAAAATAAATAAAGCTGTAAAAGGTTTGCATGAATTTGAAAATCCGACAGAAGCAATTCAGAATGCACAGGGAATTTTCACTGGCGGCGGGAACACTTTTTTATTGGTAACGCAGTTATATCAAAACAATGTGATGGAAGTGTTGGCAAAAGTTGTCGAAAATGGAACACCTTATTTAGGCTCAAGCGCAGGTAGCAATATTACCGGATTGAGTATGCAAACTACGAATGACATGCCCATCATTTATCCGCCAAGTTTTAAAACTTTGGGATTGATTCCATTCAATTTGAATCCGCACTATCTTGATGCCGATTTGCAGAGCAAACACATGGGTGAAACCCGCGAAACCAGAATCAAAGAATTCCATGCTTTTAATGAAACGCCGGTTTTAGGCTTGCGCGAAGCAAGCTGGCTTGAAGTAACTGGCGAAAAAATAATTTTAAAAGGAACTTTATCTGCTCGTTTGTTCAGGCAAAATCAACCTCCGCAAGAATTAGAACCTGAAACTGATTTGTCCTGGATTAAATAACACGCGTTAGTGATTGGAGCAAAGTGCCATGCACTGCGGAAAGCGCGACCCGAAGGGAAACGCCCAAATAAAAATAAAAAAAAGAACATGTTAAAAATTTTATCAGGATTTTTTATAATCGGCAGCCTTATATTTTCTTCAAATTTTATTCGTTTTAATAAAAATCATTTAAAGCCAAATAATGATACTATAGTGTGGTCGGGTAAAAATCGATTGACATGGGATGATTTTAAAGGATCTCCGGATAATCCAAAGGTGTATGTAAAAGCCAATACTGCATCTGGAATATATGCTAAACAAATACGCGTAGCAGGAAAGGTAAAAATCCGAAAATATAAAATCCAGTCCTATTTTATGAAAAATAATTCCTGGACAAAAGTTCATGATGAAAAAGTTTTAAAACATGAACAACTCCATTTTGACATTACTGAATTGTATGCAAGGAAATTGAGAAAGTCTTTTGATAGTTTAAATACTAAAGGTGTCACTGATAAAATTGTTTATGAAAAAATCTACAATTCAAATTTCACAAAGGCAAATGAATATCAAGATGTATATGACGGCGAAGTTTATTTTAATGAAATCAAACAACAAGAATGGATTGATAAAATAGCTTCTGAATTTCAAAATTTCAAAATGTATGAACTAAAGGAATAATAATATCACCACAACGTAAAAGAAAAAAGTCCCAAACTTTCGTTTGAGACTTTTAGAGCGGAAGACGAGGCTTCCCGTCTAGTTCTAAAAAACGAGACGGGATAAACTTCTCGCCACAACGTAAAATAAAAAAATCCCAAATCTTTCGATTTAGGATTTTGGAGCGGAAGACGAGGCTCGAACTCGCGACAACCAGCTTGGAAGGCTGGAGCTCTACCAACTGAGCTACTTCCGCATTACTTATTGGTGGGTGCAAATATAGAGAATAACATTCTTTCGATGCAAATTTTTTTAAAAAAAAATATCTACAAACGTTAATTCGTTTAAAATGAAAAAGTTGTGACTTTGCAATCACAACTTTCTATATTGGTTTATTCTAAAATAAGTAACTATGCGCTTAATCGGGAAACGATTTCTTTGCATTTTGAAGGATGATAAAGGAATAAACATGATTTATCTTTAATCACGTTAATAATCTTTGCGTTCATTTCAACAGGAATTGCTGGACAACCCTGGCTTCTTCCTAATCTTTTGTTTTGTTTTATAAACGATTCCGAAACATAATCAGCACCGTGTACTACAACAGCTCTTTCTCTCGCATTATCATTTAGTCCTTTTTCAAGCCCGTCTAATTTTAATGACATTCCGTGTTTACCGTTATATATTTCACCCGTAGCATAAAATCCGATACTGCTTTGGAAAGATTCTGCCTGGTTTGAAAATTGCTTAGCAAATTCTTCACCAGTATTTCTTCCGTGAGCTACCAGCGTTTGGAACAATATGATTTTTTTATCTAAATCAATTACCCAAAGACGTTTCGTATTTGATGACAAGCTGAAATCAACTAAGGTTAAGATATTTTTTTGAACAATGCCTTTTTCTTTTAGCTTATAAAATCCATCTAAAGCTAAATTAAAACAATCAAAACTAGGCAATACAAAAGAGTTTGCATCTATTTGATTGTAAATAGACACATTTTTTAAAACAGCAGTAGTTTCTGTTTTGATACTAATTTTTTTGGAATTTGTTTTGTTTGGAAGATTCGTAAACGACATCAACAAAACAACAAAAAATAGGGGAAAAAACTTATAATTCATTGATAATAATAGGTTTAAAAATTAGACTTGGTTCTGCAAACATAAAGCAAATATTGAAAAATAAAAATATTTTAACCTTTATTAAGCTAAACTTAAGGTAGTAACTTGTTGTTTTTGAATGATTTTATAAATTTCAAAAGTTGCAAATATGAATTAATTATTTACATTTGTTCGACTAACTACATCACCAATGCCCAAGTATTCATGCTATCTTATTTGCATAATTTTGCTTTTTACAGGCATAATGTTTGGTCAAAAAAAGACTCTTCAGACTCAATTTACCAGCGAAAAAATCACAATTGACGGAAAATTTGATGAGAAAGCCTGGAAATCTGCTCAGGTTGCAACAGATTTTGTAATGTATGCTCCCTATAATGGTGTGCCAATTCCTCCTGAGAAAAATACAGAAGTAAAAATCATTTATACAAATGAAGCTATTTATGTTGCTGCAACACTATATGATGATCATCCGACTGACATTTCCAGGGAACTAACCGAACGGGATAACTTTGCTACAGCCGACCATTTTGGAATACAGCTTAATGGATATAATGATGGACAACAAGAGTTTCGGTTTTTTGTTAGTGCTGCCGGCGTTCAAATAGATGTTTTTTATACCGAAGCCAACGGAGAGGATTATTCATGGAATGCCATTTGGGAAAGCAAAACGCAGATTACCAATTTTGGCTGGGTTGCTGAAATGAGAATACCTTATGCTGCTTTGCGTTTTTCGACAGAAAAGAAACAAACCTGGGGTTTAAATTTTTATAGAGAAATCAGACGCGATAATCAGCAATACAACTGGAATTTAATCCGAAACGAAATAAGCTCTGAGAGTAATCAGGCCGGAATTTTAGAAGGCATCGAAAATATAAAAACGCCAACCAGGTTGTTTTTAATACCTTTTTCTTCTTATTATTTGAATGCGAGTAAGCGTCAAAAAACCTATGGCGAATTAAAAGGCGGATTGGATATTAAGTATGGAATCAATGATGCTTTTACGCTTGATGCCATTTTAATTCCCGATTTTGGCCAAACCAAATTCGACAATGTAGAATTAAACCTTAGTGCATTTGAACAGCAGTTTGATGAAAACAGGCCTTTTTTTACTGAAGGAACGGATTTATTTAGCAAAGGCGATTTACTTTACACCCGAAGAATTGGAGAAAGCCCATCAATTGCATTAGCTGACAACGAAAATATTGATGAATTTCCTGCTACTATAAAATTAATAAACGCCCTGAAAATTTCGGGAAGAACCAAAGGCGGGTTGGGAATTGGTGTTTTAAATGCTGTTACGGAACTAACAAGTGTTGAAGTCAAAAACACCGATACAAATCAAACCAGATTAGAAACTTTAGCTCCGGTAACAAATTATAATGTTTTTGTACTTGACCAACGATTTAATCAGAACTCGTCAATTTCCTTGGCAAATACAAACGTTACGCGTAACGGAGATTTCAGAGACGCGAATGTTACTGCCTTTGCGTGGGATTTAAAAACTAAAACGAATTCATTTCAGGCGCAGGGTAATTTTCAATACAGCCAAATTAATGATGTTGAAGATTCCAATGGTTACAAATCTTATGTTGAATTCAATAAAACAAAAGGAAAATATCGATATGGTATTGGAGGAAATTATGTTTCTAAAGATTATGATAACAATGATTTGGGGATTAATTTTCAAACCCATTACCATTCCTTTTATGGAAATGCCAGTTACCGAATCTTAAAGCCTACTAAAACTTTCAACGTCTTTAGATTAAATTTGAATATTTACTCAGAGTTTGATAATGATTCGGGGAAAACGCAGGCGAATAATTTTAATTTATTCGTGAATTCGAATAATACAAAAAATGATTATTTCGCCTATGGTGTTAATACCCGACCATTTAAAATTTACGATTTCTATGAACCTCGCTCCGTTGATGATTCAAAGTTTGTGATTTATCCCGAAAGCTATGAAACCTGGTTTTATTTTTCATCAAGTTATGTTCGAAAGTTTGCCCTGGATTTTAATCCATCAGTAACCTTTTTTAACGAAAAAGACAGGATGAATTATAGTGTTTTCATAAATCCGAGATATCGTTTCAATGATCATTTGTCTTTAGTTTACAGCTTCAATTTTTCCAGACAGAACAGAAATATTGGTTGGGTTGGATCTGACGAAAATGACAATACGATTTTTGCCAGAAGAACCAGGATCACTTATGTAAATTCACTACAGGGAAAATATTCACTAAATAATAATACGAACCTGAATTTAACTGTTCGTCATTATTGGTCTTATGCTGTAAATCACGACTATTTGACCTTACAGGACGATGGAAGCGTTGAGGATAATTTAGTTTACAACACCAATAAAAATTCCAACCTTAATACCTGGAATCTGGATTTATCTTATTCCTGGTGGTTTGCTCCCGGAAGCCAGGTTTCAGTTTTGTACCGAAACAGTTCTTCTTTATTTAGAAGAGAATACAGTCACCAATTCGACAGTAATTTTAGAGATGCCATCGACAATCAAAACCTGAGTCATGTCTTTTCTATCAGCGTTCGCTATTTCATAGATTATAATTCGTTGAAAAACTCTAAACTTTCCAAATCGTTTACAAAACCAAAGGAAAGAATTCATTTCTAAAACAAATTTTTAGAATTATCTTTGTAGTTCAAAAATATTTTGTGCTATGAATAAAAAAGTAATTCTAATGATATTGGATGGCTGGGGAAAATCTCCCGATCCAAAAGTTTCGGCACCTGATAATGCCAATATCCCATTTATAAATAGTTTATATAAAAAATATCCAAACGCACAACTCAGAACTGATGGTTTAAACGTAGGTTTGCCTGAAGGCCAGATGGGAAATAGCGAAGTTGGCCACATGAATCTTGGCGCTGGCCGAATAATTTATCAGGATTTAGCAAAAATTAATCTTGCCGTTGAAAATAAGACTTTCAATAAAGAAAAAGTAATATCTGATGCTTTCGCTTATGCAAAAGAATTTGGCAAACCGGTTCATTTCCTTGGATTGGTTTCTAATGGCGGTGTTCATTCGCACATCAACCACTTAAAAGGACTCATTGATGCTGCAAACGAGGCTCAGCTGAATAATGTTTTTATCCATGCTTTTACCGATGGTCGTGATGTCGATCCAAAATCGGGAACCGGATTTATCGCAGATATCCAAAATCATATTCAAAATACTTCAGTCAAATTGGCTACAGTAATTGGAAGATATTATGCGATGGATCGTGACAAACGCTGGGAAAGAGTTAAGCTGGCTTATGACTTAATTGTTCACGGAATCGGAGAACATTCAACAGATGCTGTTGCTTCTATAAAGGAAAATTATGCTAAGAATATCACCGACGAGTTTATTCCGCCAACAGTTATGGTAAACGAGCATAACGAACCATTAACTACGATTAAAGAAGGCGATGTTGTGATTTTCTTTAATTTCAGAACCGACCGTGGCCGCCAATTAACAGAAGTGCTTTCGCAAAAAGATCATCCGGAACAAAACATGCACAAAATGAATTTGTATTATGTTACGATGACCAATTATGATGATACTTTCAATAATATTTACCGCATTTTTGACAAGGATAATATCACCGAAACTTTAGGCGAGGTTTTGGAAAAAAACAATAAAAAGCAAATCCGAATTGCCGAAACTGAGAAATATCCACACGTGACATTCTTCTTTTCCGGCGGGCGCGAACATCCTTTTGAAGGTGAAACCCGTATTCTTCGTAACTCACCAAAAGTTGCCACTTATGATTTACAACCAGAAATGAGTGCGTTTGAACTTGCCGATGCTTTGGTTCCTGAATTGCAGAAAAAAGAAGTTGATTTCGTTTGCCTGAATTTTGCCAATGGCGATATGGTTGGTCATACCGGAATTATGGCTGCAGCTATAAAAGCCTGCGAAGCTGTTGATAAATGTGTCGAAAAAGTAATTACGGCAGCACTTGAAAACGGTTATACAACAATTGTAATTGCCGATCACGGAAATTGTGAAACAATGATTAATCCTGACGGATCTCCAAATACGGCGCATACCACGAATCCGGTTCCTATAATTTTGGTAGACCCCGATTTAAAAACCATACACGACGGAATTCTGGGCGACATCGCTCCTACAATTTTGGCTTTAATGGGAATTGAACAGCCTGCTGCAATGACGCAACATTCGTTATTGTAAAAATCAGATTAAAAATTGTATTTTTGCCGACTGAAAAATTGATTTATGATTATTCCAAAAACAGCCGAACAAATTGAATTAATGCGCGAGAGTGCTTTGCTGGTTTCTAAAACATTAGGCGAAGTTGCCAAAGTGATTAAGCCTGGCGTAACTACTTTACACTTAGACAAAATTGCCGAAGAATTCATCAGAGATAATGGTGGAATTCCGGGTTTTCTTGGTCTTTATGGTTTCCCAAATTCACTTTGTATGAGTCCAAACGCTCAGGTTGTTCACGGAATCCCAAATAATGCTCCATTGCAGGAAGGTGATGTGATTTCGGTGGATTGTGGCGTTTTCAAAAATGGTTTTTATGGTGATCATGCGTACTCATTTGAAATTGGAGAAATTGCTCCAGATGTCAAAAAACTTTTAAAAGTTACCAAAGAATCTCTATACGTTGGAATCAGAGAATTCAGAGCCGGAAATCGTGTGGAAGATGTTGGAAATGCTATTCAGAAATATTGCGAATCAAACGGTTATGGTGTAGTTCGTGAACTTGTCGGGCACGGTTTAGGTGAAAAAATGCACGAAGATCCGGAAATGCCAAATTATGGAAAACGCGGTCGCGGAAAATTATTCGTAGAAGGAATGGTTGTCGCTATCGAACCGATGATAAACATGGGAACTAAAAACATCAAACAACTAAAAGACGGCTGGACAATCTTAACCGCTGACGGAAAACCAAGTGCTCATTTTGAACATAATGTTGCTTTGATTAACGGAAAACCTGAATTGCTTTCTACGTTCCAATATATTTATAAGGCATTAGGAATTACTTCTAACGAAGAAGATGAATTCAGAAAAAATCCGTTAGTATTATAATGAAGAAAGCTTTCAAATTCATATTAAATACGATTCCGAGACCGATTCTTATTCGTTTGAGTATTGTAGTTCGTCCAGCATTGGCTTTTTTGTTAAAAGGAGACAAATTCACTGACCCAATTGACGGAAAAAGTTTCAGCATGTTTTTGCCTTATGGATATGGAACACAAAGAAATAATGTGCTTTCTCCAAGTACGCTTTCGCTGGAAAGACACCGATTATTGTGGTTATATCTTCAAAATGAAACTGATTTTTTTACTTCTAAAGAAAAGAAAAAGGTATTGCATTTTGCTCCGGAACAGGAATTCTACAAACGTTTCAAAAAGCAGACTAATATCGATTACACAACAACCGATTTACTTTCTCCGTTAGCCGATGTTAAAGCCGATATTTGTAATTTACCCTTTAAAGACAATACGTATGACATCATTTTCTGCAATCATGTTTTAGAACATATTCCGGATGATACAAAAGCTATGCAGGAATTATATCGTGTATTGAAACCCGGCGGAATGGGAATTTTTCAGATTCCTCAGGACTTGTCAAGAGCTACAACTTTTTCAGATGATACTATTGTTGACCAAAAAGAACGTGCTAAGATTTTTGGGCAATACGATCATGTTCGTGTTTATGGAAGAGATTATTTTGACAAGTTAAGAAGCATTGGTTTCAAAGTTGTTGAAGAGGATTACACCAATAAAATTGCTCCCGAATTAGTTGAAAAATATTGTCTGGCAAAAGGCGAAATCATTCCCGTTTGTTTTAAGTAAAACCTAAGCTATGGCATAATCTTGGTAAGTAAATTTTAGTATCTTTACGAATCAGATTTACCAACTATGCTAAAAAATCTATTTCTCTCCTGCTTATTTTTGATTTCAGCTATTTCATTTTCACAAGTTGAAAGAGAAATTTCTCCACCTTATAATATCAAAACCATAAGTTTTGTTCAAAACAATCAAAATGCAATTCCTGTTTTTCAATTGGGTGATAGTTTTCAATTGCAATTTGATGATTTGTATGGCAATGAAGCCAATTATTATTACACCATAACACATTGCGACTATGATTGGAAACCTTCACAACTCGCAAAATCGGAATACTTAAACGGTTTTGACGACCAACGAATTCAGGATTACACCAATTCCTTTAATTCGCTCCAGATTTATTCGCATTACAAACTTCAATTTCCGAGTAGATTAACTCAATTCAGAGTCAGCGGAAATTATGTAATCAAGATTTTAAACGAAGACAAAGAAGTTGTTTTCACAAGAAAATTTATCCTTTATGAAGAATTAGTTTCGGTACCAGTGCAAATAAAAAGAACCCGGAACTTAACTTTTGTTGAACAAAAACACAATGTGGATTTTGCTATAAAATCGGCAACCATTAATTTCCAAAGCCCGTTAACCAATGTTAAAGTCATGCTGATGCAAAATGGCAAATTTGACAATGCGATAACGAACATCAAACCTCAATATACTATTGCTAACGATTTGATATATAAATACGATTCCGAAACCCAATTCTGGGCCGGAAATGAATTTCATTTTTTTGAAAACAAAGATATTCGGGCTGCTAATAACAGTATTGCTAAAGTTGATTCTAATGCTGGCGTTTATAATGCTCATCTCTATCTAGACCAATCAAAGGCAAATAATCCTTATACTTACTTTCCTGATATCAACGGAAACTATATCGTAAAAAATATCAATGCTGAAAATAATGAAATCGAAGCCGATTATGCCTGGGTTTTCTTCTCGCTATCAGCTCCAAATTTATATGGTACAAAATCAATTTATGTCAATGGCATGTTCAATAATTTTGCCATGAGCGATGAAAACAGAATGGATTATAATGCTGAAAAAGGAGTCTATGAAAAAGCCCTTATGATAAAACAGGGATTTACCAACTATCAATATGTAATCGCAGACAGCAAAGGAAAAATTGATTCAGAAAATGCTGTCGACGGCAACTTTTTCCAAACAGAGAACAACTATTTTGTGTTAGTCTATTATAAGGAAAACAATCAACGATATGACAGAATTATTGGAAGAGGAATCGCAAGTTCTGTTGATATAACTAACTAAAAATTAACACTAAATTATTCTACCGAGCAGTATTTTTTGTAATTTTGACATCGTTTTACAATCTCAATTATGGTTACTCAAATAACAAGAGGCATAAAAATTTCCGTTTTGACTAGTTTTGAAGGTACATACTTCAAGAACTACAAGCTGCATTTTGCCTTTAGTTATGAAATCACCATTGAAAACCACAGTAAAGATTCTGTTCAGTTAAACACCCGTCATTGGGAAATTCTGGATTCACTTAACAATATTGAAGTTGTTGACGGCGAAGGCGTAATTGGTAAAAAACCTGTTTTAAAACCGGGAGAAAAACACACTTACAATTCCGGCTGTCTTTTATCTTCTCCTTTTGGTGCGATGAGTGGATATTTTAATATGATTAATTTCACTACAACCAAAAACTTCAAAGTTATCGTGCCAACTTTTAAATTAAGCGCACCATTTGCTTTGAATTAAAAGTCTTGTTAAAGACAAATTAATCTTTGCCTCCTCTTATTAAAAATTCAAAATTTCCTTTGTACTTTTGTGTCGAATTTAGAAATTCTTAAAAAAGAATCTTTTAAGTTATTCAATTGTCAAATTTTTAATCTTTTCATATTATGCCAAAAGGTTTTTTTCATGTCCCAAAAGCGGTCAATGAACCCGTAAAATCATACGCTCCAAATTCTCCTGAAAAAGCAGCAGTTTTAGCAGCTTACAAAAAAATGTGGAACGAAACCATAGATGTTCCTAACTACATCGGAAGCGAAGAAATTCGCACCGGAAATACCAAAAACATGTCTGCACCGCATGATCACCAACATGTTGTTGGAACGTATCATCTGGCAGAAAAAAAACATATAGAAAAAGCGATTACCTCTGCTCTTGAAGCCCGAAAAAAATGGGCAAATATGGCTTGGGAACAACGTGCTGCTATCTTTTTGAAAGCTGCCGAATTAATCGCCGGACCATATAGAGCAAGGATAAATGCAGCAACAATGATTGCACAATCTAAAACTATTTATCAGGCAGAGATTGATGCTTCCTGCGAATTGATTGACTTCTTACGTTATAACGTAGAATTCATGACGCAGATTTATAATGACCAGCCAAAATCAATTTCTGATGTTTGGAACCGCGTTGAATATCGTCCTTTGGAAGGATTTGTATATGCTATTACACCTTTTAACTTTACTGCAATTGCTGCAAACTTGCCTGCAAGTGCGGCTTTGATGGGAAATGTTGTTGTTTGGAAACCAAGTGACAGCCAGGTATTTTCTGCAAAAATTATTATTGATGTTTTCAAAGAAGCTGGTGTTCCTGATGGTGTTATCAATGTAGTTTTTGGTGATCCTGTTATGATTACGGATACCATTTTGGCTCATCCTGATTTTGCCGGAATTCATTATACTGGTTCAACATTTGTTTTCAAGGAAATCTGGAAAAAAATCGGAACTAACATTCATACTTATAAAACCTATCCAAGAATCGTTGGAGAAACTGGTGGGAAAGATTTTGTTTTGGCGCATCCAAGTGCAAATGTAAAACAGGTTGTTACCGGAATTACGCGTGGTGCTTTTGAATTCCAGGGACAAAAATGTTCAGCTGCTTCAAGAGCTTATATTCCACAAAGTTTGTGGCCAGCTGTTAAAGAGCAATTGATCACTGATGTGAAATCTATGAAAATGGGTTCGCCGGAATATTTTGAAAACTTTATTACAGCCGTTATCCATGAAGGTTCTTTTGACAAATTGGCGAAAGCTATAGACCAGGCTAAACAAGATGCTGATGCCGAAATCATTGTTGGTGGAAATTATGACAAATCAAAAGGTTATTTCATTGAACCAACCGTAATTGTTACAACCAATCCAAAATATGCCACTATGGAAACGGAACTTTTTGGACCTGTGATGACGATTTATGTTTATGATGACAAGAAATGGGCAGAAACATTAGAGTTGGTTGACGGAACTTCAGAATATGCTTTGACAGGAGCCATTTTCAGTCAGGATCGCTATGCAATTCAGGAAGCAACTACTACGTTGCAAAACAGTGCCGGAAACTTCTACATTAATGACAAACCAACCGGAGCCGTTGTTGGAATGCAGCCATTTGGCGGAGCAAGAGCTTCGGGGACTAATGACAAAGCGGGTTCAATGCAGAATTTATTGCGTTGGGTTTCTCCACGAACTATCAAAGAAACTTTTGTTACTCCAGAAGATTATCGTTACCCATTTTTAGGAGAATAATTCCAACCTTGTCATTTTGACGAAGGAAAAATCTAAAGTCCAGGCAAATAGCTTGGACTTTTTTTATACATTTGATGTTGAATAACTTAAATCCCGATTTGTCAAAAAACTTAATTATGAAAATAAAACTACTCGCATTTTTACTTTTACTAACTACCATAACTTTTTCTCAGGTTAATTCATTTTACGGAACTAATAATTCCATTTTTAGTACACTGACTTCTGTAACACCTTTGACTCATGGCGCTGGTGGCACAAACCAAACCTGGAATTTTGGTTCGTTACTTTCTGTTGGCACTTCCGTTTATACTTATGTAGCACCAACAGTTTCAGAGACCACAACATATCCTGGAACAACCAATGTTATTGTAACAAACACAACTGAAGGAACCACTACGACTACAGGAAGAATGTTTACTAAAAACACTGCAGGTAACACCCTTTCCATAACTGGATTGAATGGCACTGATTTGAATATTAATTTTTCAACTAATAATGCCACTCTTGGGGTTTTCCCGATGGCTTATGGCTATACCAATACTGATAGTAATGTAGCCGGCACGTATGATTACACAACTTATTCAGGAACATTTACCGGGACATTAGTGACAACTGTTGATGCTACAGGCACATTGAATTTAATTGATTTTGGCTATTCTGCAAACGTAACCCGGCTAAAGACTGTCTTGACTCTTTCTTTGAATTCTTTTCCTTTTTCAAATGTCGGAACCGTAACTCAAACATCATACAGCTATTATGACCCAACAGATACATTAAACAATCCGGCTTTTAGGAGTGTAAATATGGTTATAGTTGTTCCATTGCTATCAATTAATCAGGACAATACATCTCTTGAAAAATTCAATACTATTTTAGCAGCTCCAAGTTCAGAATTACAAACAGTTTGGATTCAGAACCCAATTCAGAATACTATAGAAATCAACACATCAAATACAATTGATAATGCCAATATCAGCGTTACTGATATGCTCGGAAAAACTATTTATCAGGCGAAAAACGAAACCATAAACGGCACATTTGAAATCCCGGTTTCGTTGACCAAGGGAATTTATCTGATTAATATTGGCAATGAAAATGGAAGTATAACGAAGAAGATTGTTAAGAGTTAATACTAAAAAAGTCCTCTCGTTTCAGAACGAGAGGACTTTTTTATGCTTTAAATTTCAACGGCAAATGCACCACTTTTTTGGTTTCAAAGAATTCGTCTTTAAAGAATTCTGAAATATTATATTCGGTTGTTTTTGGAAAATCCTTTAGTTCTTCCGTCAAATCGCCACCTTTCAAATAAAGAATTCCATTAGATAGTTGATGCTTGTTTTGTTTTTTGATTTTATCTTTTATCCAGGAAACAAAATCGGACATATTGGTTACAGCACGACTAACAATAAAATCATAATCGCCTTTTACGTTTTCGGCACGCATTTGCTCGGCTTTGACATTTTTTAATTCTAGAGCTTCAGCAACAGCTTTTACCACGTTGATTTTTTTCAGAATAACATCTATCAGATAAAAACGCGTTTCAGGAAACAAAATTGCCAACGGAATTCCGGGAAAACCACCACCAGTTCCAACGTCCAGAACATAAGTTCCTGGTTCAAATGGCTGAATTTTGGCAATAGCCAGCGAATGCAAAACGTGTTTCGTGTACAATTCGTCGATATCTTTTCGGGAAATTACATTTATTTTAGCATTCCAATCCTGATACAAAGATTCCAGTTTTTGAAACTGTAGTATTTGATTTTCAGTAAGGTTAGGAAATTGCCTCACAATTTCTTCCATAAGTTGAATTTTCAACAAAAATACTCTTTTAGTTGATAAAAATTGGTTAATATCAACTACAAAAAAATTATAATAAGTACATTTGAGGAAAATTTTGAATATTGAAAAATATGAATCCTACAACACCTATATTTTCTAAAATTGATTCGCTTAAATTCTTTAGGACACTGAATTCCCGTGTAAATAACTACTTCAAAGAAAACAATCTTGACAGAACCGGGAACTGGAAATTGCACTTAAAAACGATAGTGATGTTTTCAATTTTCCTGACGCCTTATTTCTTTTTACTAGCGATGGATATGCCATTTTGGGTTTATCTTCTGCTCAATGTTGTTATCGGGATTGGAATGGCTGGTGTTGGAATGAATGTGATGCACGATGGAAACCACGGCGCTTATTCTTCCAAATCCTGGGTGAATAAATTTATGGGTGGAAGCATTTACATTCTTGCCGGAAATGTTTACAATTGGCAGGTACAGCATAATGTTTTGCATCATACTTATACTAATATTTTAGGGCATGACGAAGATTTAGAAGCAGGAAGGATTATGCGTTTTACCAAAGAAGCAAAATGGTATAAATTACATAAATTTCAGCATTTCTATTCTGTTTTCTTATATGGATTGCTAACTTTCAATTGGGCAATAACTACCGATTTTCTTCAAATGAAACGCTATTTGAAAAGAGATTTATCTTACGGTGAATTCAAAAAACCAGCTATTCGTTGGACGACTTTAATTATCACGAAAGTGATTTATTTCTCTATTTGGATAGTAGCGCCAATGGTTATGGGAATCACATGGTGGAAAGTAGTTTTAGGATTTTTAGTAATGCATTACACAGCCGGAGTTATCTTGAGTGTGGTGTTTCAATTGGCTCACGTTGTTGAAGAGACTGAAAACCCAATTCCGGATGCCAATGGCGAAATCGAAAATACCTGGGCTATTCACCAATTATTTACTACGGCGAATTTTGCTCCAAAAAACTGGTTAGTAAACTATTATACCGGCGGATTAAATCACCAGGTTGAGCACCATTTGTTCCCAAATATCAGCCATGTTCACTATGGCAAAATTGCAGAAATTGTAAAACAAACAGCAGCAGAATGCGAACTTCCATATTACGAGTTTAAAACTACCCGAGCAGCTATTGCTTCACATTTCAAACATTTAAGGGAGCTTGGAAGACAACCACAATTAGCCTAATTTATACCAAAAGACGCCTTTATTGGCGTCTCTTTATTTAACCTAATCAAAGCACACAATGAGTATTTTATCTGACAGAATCAATAATTTATCTACATCACAAACTCTGGCAATGGCAGCATTAGCAAGAGAATTAAAAGCCCAGGGAAAAGATATCATCAGTTTAAGTTTGGGTGAACCCGATTTCAATACACCCGATTTTATCAAAGAAGCCGCTAAAAAAGCAATTGATGAAAACTATAGCACATATACTCCGGTTGACGGTTACATGGAATTGAAGGAAGCCATTTGCAGAAAATTCAAACGCGATAACAATTTAGATTACAAACCGGCAAACGTTGTGGTTTCGACTGGCGCTAAACAATCATTATATAACATTGCGCAAGTAATGCTGAATGATGGTGACGAAGTAATCCTTCCTGCACCTTATTGGGTTTCGTATTATGAAATTATAAAGTTATCCGGCGGGATTCCGGTTGAAGTGCCGACTTCTGTAGATACCGATTTCAAAATAACTCCTGAGCAACTGGAAAAAGCGATTACGCCAAAAACCAAAATGATGTGGTTTAGTTCGCCTTGTAATCCAAGCGGTTCCGTTTATAATCGTGAAGAACTTACAGCTATTGGTAAAATTTTAGAAAAATATCCGAACATTTATATTGTTTCCGACGAAATCTACGAACACATTAATTTCTCCGGAACTTTTTGCAGCATTGGTTCAATTCCTGGATTGTTTGAAAGAACAATTACTGTAAATGGTGTTGCCAAAGCATTCGCTATGACTGGATGGAGAATCGGTTATATTGGAGCACCCGAATTTATTGCTAAAGCGTGTACCAAAATGCAGGGACAAGTAACTTCAGGAGCAAATTCTATTGCACAAAGAGCTACTATTACTGCTGTTGAAGCTGATCCAAAAGTGTTAAACGAAATGGTAGCTGCTTTTAAAAACCGCAGAGATTTGGTTGTTGGTTTAACCAAAGTTATTCCGGGATTAAAACTAAATGTCCCTGAAGGAGCATTTTATGTTTTTCCAGATGTTTCGTCATATTTTGGCAAAACATTACACGGAAAATTGATTAACAATGCCGACGATTTTTCGA
This sequence comes from Flavobacterium sp., assembly GCF_039916025.1. Taxonomy (GTDB): domain Bacteria; phylum Bacteroidota; class Bacteroidia; order Flavobacteriales; family Flavobacteriaceae; genus Flavobacterium. The sequence goes on along the minus strand of NZ_JBDSMB010000087.1, from coordinate 1,205 downwards.
TGTATTTATTATCCGAAGCCAATGTTGCAACAGTAACAGGTGATGCTTTCGGCAATCCAAACTGCATCCGAATTTCTTACGCAACCAGTGAAGAATTATTAACCGAAGCTTTCAAAAGAATTAAGGAAGCTTTATCTTAAATCATACTTATGAGAAAAATTATTTCAATTCTTGCTCTTTTTGTTTGCATTTCTGTGAATGCTCAAGACAAACCAAAAACACAAATTGTTGAAGCTGCCTGTGGTCAATGCCAATTCGGAATGAAAGGCAAAGCTGGCTGCGATTTAGCTGTTCGCATTGGCGATAAATCATATTTCGTAGACGGAACCGACATTCATAAACATGGCGATGCTCACGCCGCAGATGGATTTTGCTCGGCTGTCAGAAAAGCTGAAGTTGTTGGCGAAGTAAAAAATGATCGTTTCGTAGTAACTGAATTCAAATTGCTTCCAGTAGCGGCGGTCGATCCACACGCAGGACACCAACATTAAAATATAAGCGTCCCGATTAAATCGGGACGCTTTTTTTATGGATTGGATTTAAATTGTAAATTTGGAATATGAATCTAATCATCCAAAACATCTCAAAACTCATCTCTTTAACTCCAGAAGAAGAGCTGCATTTTTTATCTAAAACAGAAACCAGACAGTACAAAGCAAAGACGATTCTTCAAAATGCCGGACAGGTTTGCAAGGAAGGTTATTTTGTGAATTCCGGTTTGTTGCGAAGTTTTAATATCAATGACAATATTGTAGAACATGTAATGAGTTTTGCCTGCGAAGGCTGGTGGATTAGCGATATGTATAGTTTGCTTTCGCAAAAGCCCGGCAATCTTTTTATTGAAGTTTTAGAAGATGCCGAAGTTGTTGTTTTGTCCAAAGAAAATCAGGATCAATTGTATCTTGAAATCCCAAAGCTGGAACGTTTTTTCCGCATCTTAATCGAAAATTCCCTGGTTGCAAATCAGGAGCGTTTGATGGATAACCTAAGTTTAACTGCCGAAGAACGTTTTGAAAAATTCTGCAAAAAATATCCCGGCTTAATCCAAAAAGTTCCTCAAAAACAAATCGCTTCTTTCATTGGTGTCACCCCGGAATTCTTTAGTAAAATGAAAGCGCGGATGCTTAAAAAATAGTTATCCGTTATCTGTTGTGTGTTCAAAACACAGAACCGAAAACTTTCTTAATCTAGGTTAAGTACTTCCT
>NZ_JBDSMB010000086.1:0-4943 GCF_039916025.1 Flavobacterium sp. | reverse complement strand
CTACATTATCAGCAACACCATCACCACCAAGATTGTTATTTCTTACCTGAGCAATTATTCCGGCAACGTGAGTTCCATGAAGATTATCTTTACGCTCTTTAGAGTAAACAACATTATTACCATATTTTTTATCATTGATATCGTCTGGATTATCGCCTACTAACTTTCTCGCATCAAAATCTTTGTTAAGATTATAGTCTATTTGATCGTAAATTGCGGTTTTATAAGTTTTTAGATCATCGTGAAAAGTAGCGCCTTTTTGCGTAGCATAAGATAACATTATTCTTTTGCTGTCATACAATTCAAATTTAACCGAAGACATATCTTTTAATTCTGAAAGAGTATAATTGTCATTTTTTAGAAACTCAGCAACCATTTTGTCGGCGTTCAATATCACATCTAGAGTTTCTTTATCTTCATTTGCTTCTTTAAGTCTTGCAGTATAATCAGCCAATGCATTTTTGTAGATTTCCGAACCATCATCGCCCTTTTTCAAAATACGAACCATTTCCAGGTTTTCATTATTTGATTCGCCTAAAAAATTCCAACCGTGAACATCATCCACGAAACCATTTTTATCATCATCTTTTCCGTTATTAGGAATTTCTTTTTTATTGGTCCAAATAACCGATTTCAAATCTTCGTGGTTAGTATCAACCCCTGAATCGACAACTGCCACAATTACTTTTACACCTTTTTTGTTTTTTAGAAGTTCCGCATACGCTTTATCAACACTCATCCCGGGAATCGTATCTTTTTCTAAATCAAGATGACTCCAACGTTGTAATTGTTGTTCTGTTAAAGGTGTTTTTTTAGCAAATGGTTGAGTGGTTTCTTGTGCAAATAATGTCAATGAAAACATTGAAATCAGCAAAAATTGTAAAACTTTCATAGTCTGTTTTTGTTTATTATTTATGAATTGGTGTAAAATTAAAATGTTTTGTTACAGTCAAAGAAAGGATTAACACTATGTTAAGATATCTTCACAACGAAAAACCTCTTTTAAACGGATGCCTTTTTCTGTATTTTCAACAGTGATAATTTCATTATGAGCATCGTGCTCGAGCCATAAATAAAAATTATTATCAGCTGCATTATTTAGAAACTTTGCTTTTTCAGGCAAGGTTAAAAGCGGTCTGGTGTCATAACCCATAACATAAGGCAATGGCAAATGCCCGACTGTTGGAATCAAATCGGCACAAAAAACAATGGTCTTATCTTGGTATTGAATATGTGGCAACATCATTTTTTCGGTATGGCCATCCACAAAGAAAATCCCGAAATCTAGTTCTGATTTCGTAAGAAAATCCCCTTCAGGCCTTTTGATAAAATTCAATTGACCACTTTCCTGCATCGGTAAGATATTTTCTGACAGGAAAGAAGCTTTTTCACGGAGATTTGGTTTGGTTGCCCATTCCCAATGGTTGTCGTTTGTCCAAAACTTGGCATTTTTGAATGCCAATTCGTAACCGGTTTTGTCTTTGTTCCAATTTACGCTTCCGCCACAATGATCAAAATGCAAATGCGTCATAAAAACATCAGTAACATCATCACGATGAAAACCATATTTAGCTAAAGATTTGTCCAAAGAGTGATTTCCCCAAAGCGAATAATAACCAAAAAATTTGTCTGATTGTTTGTTACCCATTCCAGTGTCAACAATTATTAAACTGTTACCATCTTCAATCAACATGCATCTTGCTGCAATGTCAATCATATTATTTTCATCAGCCGGATTGGTTTTTGTCCAAATAGGTTTTGGGACAACACCAAACATAGCGCCACCATCAAGTTTAAAATTCCCAGCTTCAATAGGATATATTTTCATGGATTATATGAATTTAAAAGTGACGCAAATTACTAAAAATATAAGGCTTTTAATTACTCAAAATCATTTTTTTCTATTCTTAAATTAGTTATAAAAATCTATGGTTATGAGGTAAAAAGGGATAATTGTATTAACTTTGCCCATTATTTAGACAAAATTAAAATAAGCTATGATCAAAGTTTCTGATGACGCTAGTAAAAAAATCGTTTCGATGATGCAGGAAGACGGTTTTGACGCTGCCAAAGATTACGTTCGTGTGGGCGTAAAAAGTGGTGGTTGCTCGGGCTTGTCGTATGAATTGAAATTCGATAAAGAACTACATGAAAACGACAAAGTTTTTGAAGATAATCACGTGAAAATCGCCGTTGAGAAAAAATCGTTTCTGTATTTAGCAGGAACAGTTTTGGAATTTTCGGGCGGATTGAACGGAAAAGGATTTGTGTTTAACAATCCGAATGCATCCAGAACTTGCGGATGCGGAGAATCATTTTCTCTATAAAATTAAACAAACAAAATGGCAAAATATACCGAAGACGATTTAAAAGTTGAACTCGAAAGTAAAGAATACGAGTACGGGTTTTATACTGACATTGAGTCGGAAACGTTTCCTATTGGATTAAATGAAGACATTGTCCGTGCGATTTCTTTGAAAAAAGAAGAGCCACAATGGATGACCGATTGGCGTATCGAATCATTCCGCGCCTGGCAGGAAATGATTGAGCCAAATTGGGCAAATGTTCGTTATGAAAAGCCAGACTTTCAGGCGATTTCGTATTATTCAGCACCAAAAGCAGTTGACCCAAACAAAACTTTAGATGATGTTGATCCGGAGCTTTTGGAAATGTACAAAAAGCTTGGAATTTCATTAGACGAGCAGAAAAAAATGAACAATATTGCGATGGACATCGTGGTCGATTCTGTTTCTGTGGCTACTACTTTCAAGAAAACATTGAACGAAAAGGGAATTATTTTTTGTTCTATTTCGGAAGCTATTCGTGAATATCCTGAATTAGTAAAAAAATATTTAGGAACGGTTGTCCCACAAAAAGATAATTTCTACGCAGCATTGAACTCGGCGGTTTTCTCCGATGGTTCGTTCTGTTATATTCCAAAAGGAGTTCGTTGCCCAATGGAACTTTCAACTTATTTCCGAATCAATCAAGCCGGAACAGGGCAATTTGAAAGAACACTTTTGATTGCTGATGCAGACAGTTATGTTTCGTATCTCGAAGGTTGTACAGCACCAAGCCGTGATGAAAACCAATTGCATGCTGCAGTTGTTGAATTAATCGCATTGGATGGTGCCGAAATCAAATATTCAACGGTGCAAAACTGGTATCCTGGAAACAAAGAAGGAAAAGGCGGCGTCTTCAATTTTGTAACCAAAAGAGGTTTGTGCGAGAAAGGCGCAAAAATATCATGGACACAGGTTGAAACTGGTTCGGCTATTACCTGGAAATATCCTTCGGTGATTTTGAAAGGCGATAATTCGATAGGTGAATTTTATTCAATCGCCGTGACCAATAATTTCCAGCAAGCTGATACCGGAACGAAAATGATTCACTTAGGTAAAAACACTAAATCGACTATCATTTCAAAAGGAATTTCAGCAGGAAAATCTCAAAACAGTTACAGAGGTTTGGTTCAGATAAGCGCTCGTGCCGATAACGCTCGTAACTTCTCACAATGTGATTCGCTGCTAATGGGAAATAATTGCGGCGCACACACTTTTCCATATATCGAAAGTAAAAATTCATCCGCTATAATCGAACATGAAGCAACGACTTCAAAAATTGGTGAAGACCAGGTTTTCTATTGCAATCAACGTGGAATTCCAACCGAAAAAGCAATTGCGCTTATTGTAAACGGTTTCAGCAAAGATGTATTAAATAAGCTTCCGATGGAATTTGCTGTTGAAGCACAAAAATTACTTGAAATTTCACTCGAAGGTTCAGTAGGATAATTTTAATTTGAAAATGAGGTAATTTGAAAATTTGAAAATGGAAGACAAAGACAACTTAATTATCAAATTAACTTTTCAGTTTGCGTTAAACATTATAAAATATTGTGAGGGTTTACTGGAAGATAAAAAATTTGTGATTGCAAACCAACTTCTTAAATCTGGAACATCAATTGGAGCTAATATCAGAGAAGCCTAAAACGCAGAAAGTAAAGCGGATTTTATACACAAATTTAAAATTGCTGCTAAAGAAATAGAAGAAACAATTTATTGGTTAGAACTTTGTAAATTTTCAGAAAACTATCCAAACGCAGAAGAACTAAGAAATCAAATAAGTAATATTTCAAGAATAGTCAACAAAATAATAATAACATCAAAACAAAAATAATCTTGGAATTTCCAAATTTCCAAATTATCAAATTTCCAAATTAATTATGTTGCAGATAAAAAATTTACACGCAAGTGTTGAAGACAAAGAAATCTTAAGAGGAATTAACCTTGAGGTAAATGCGGGAGAAGTTCACGCAATCATGGGTCCAAATGGTGCCGGTAAAAGTACGTTGGCCTCTATCATTGCAGGAAATGAAAAATACGAAGTTTCAGAAGGAGAAATTCTTTTAGAAGGTGAAGATATTTCAGAATTAGCGCCGGAAGAAAGAGCACACAAAGGCGTTTTTCTTTCGTTTCAATATCCGGTTGAAATTCCTGGAGTTTCGGTAACGAACTTCATGAAAACAGCTATCAACGAAACTAGAAAAGCCAACGGAAAAGAAGAAATGCCAGCGAACGAAATGCTGAAATTAATCCGTGAAAAATCAGAATTACTGGAAATCGACAGAAAGTTCTTGTCGCGTTCGTTAAACGAAGGTTTTTCGGGTGGTGAAAAGAAACGTAACGAGATTTTCCAAATGGCTATGTTGGAACCAAAACTGGCAATACTTGACGAAACCGATTCAGGTTTGGATATTGATGCTATGCGAATTGTAGCGAACGGCGTAAACAAATTGAAAAGCCAGAACAATGCGGTTATTGTAATCACGCACTACCAACGTTTGTTAGACTATATCATTCCGGATTTCGTTCACGTTTTGATGGATGGAAAAATCGTAAAATCGGGCGGAAAAGAACTGGCTTACGAATTAGAGGAAAAAGGAT
>NZ_JBDSMB010000085.1:0-9717 GCF_039916025.1 Flavobacterium sp. | reverse complement strand
TAGAAATAAAATTCCGGATTTGCTAAAACTTAAGTTGTAAATAAAAACATGCTTATACCATCTTTGCATAAAGCGTTAAATGAATTGGAGTTGTTGTTACAGCAACTCTCCAATGACGATTTTACTTTGCCTTGTAAGGGTTTGAGTAATTCAACAATTGGTGAACACACGCGACATATCATTGAAATGTTTCAATGTTTGGAAAATCAATATGAAAATGGCGTTGTGAATTATGATAAAAGAAATCGCGATTACAGAATTCAATCCGACACTCATTTTGCTTTGAAATGTATTGCGGATATCAAAAATCAATTAGAAAAAGACAATAAAAATTTACTATTAGAACAAATTGTTGATCAAGAAGAATTGCATATCGAAAGCAATTATTTCAGAGAGTTGTTATACAATTTGGAGCATTGCATTCATCATCAGGCCCTAATAAAAGTAGCTGTTCTGCAATTAGAACATTTGCAGATTGATGCTGATTTTGGCGTTGCCCGATCTACAATCGAATACAGAAAACAATGTGCACAGTAAGTTTTGTCAATGCCAATGGCAAAATAATCATCACTTCCAATCGCGATGAAAAAACACTGAGGCCAAACGCCATCGAACCCAAAAATTATCTCATCAACAACAAAAAAATCATCTTTCCAAAAGATAAAAAAGCTGGAGGAACATGGTTTGCCATCGATGAACATTCTACCATTTTGGTGCTTTTAAATGGTGCTGATGAAAAACATATTCTGAAAGAAAGCTACCGTAAAAGCCGTGGTTTGATTGTACTCGATTTGATTAGTAGTAAATCTGTAATTCATGCTTGGAAATTCATAGATTTAGAAAACATAGAACCTTTTACGCTGGTACTTTTTGAAAATCAAAAACTCTATCAGTTGCGATGGAATGAAATTGAAAAAAGCACTTTAGAATTAGATATCCATCAAAGTCATATTTGGTCTTCTTCAACGTTGTATCCAAAAGAAATCAGAGAAAAAAGAGCCAATTGGTTCTATAATTTTCTCGATACAAAGCCGGAAGTGAATGCAGAGGAATTGTTTAATTTTCATCGCTATACAGAAGAAGAAAACACTGAAAATGGTTTAGTTATCAACAGAAATGATACTTTAAAAACCTTGAGCATCACGCAAACAGTAATAGAGAAAAACAAAGTTGAAATTCATTACAATGATTTGATTGCCAAACGGGATTTTTCCAATACTTTTATCTCAGTTTAATTCGTAATTTGAAATTCGTAATTCATAATTAACTTGAGACTATTTCTCCATAAGTTGTTCCATTGGGAATATTGGCCATTTCAAATTGTCTATATTCCTATTTATTTTTTATGGGCATATTATGCTCTGAAAGCGCGAACGATTTTCTTTTTCAATGCCTGTAATCCAACCATGAAAAATGGTGGTTTTGTTATGGATAGCAAAATAGAAATCTATGATTTAATTCCGCAAAAGTTTTATCCAATAACCAAATTTGTAAAAGAAAAAATGCCTTTTGATGAGGTGGAAATTTTACTTGAAACTTCAAAAATCAAGTTTCCTTTTATCGTAAAACCTGATATCGGACTTCGTGGTTCGGCGGTCAAAAAAGTTGAAAATCTAGATGAATTACAAGCCTATCATAACAAAGCAAATTTTGACTATTTATTGCAGGATTTGATTCCGTATGAAAATGAAGTTGGGATTTTTTATGTACGTTTTCCACATGAAAAACATGGAAAAATTACCGGAATCGTAGCCAAAGAATTTTTAATCATTGAAGGAGATGGTTGTTCAACAATAGAAGAATTATTAAAAGCAAACCCGCGCTACGAATTCCAATTAAAAGTGCTCGAAAAAGAATATGGAAATCAACTCAAGGATATTTTGGCGAAAGGTGAAAAGAGAAACTTGGTGCCTTATGGGAATCATGCCCGTGGCGCAAAATTCCTGGATTACAGCAATTTGATTTCTCCGGAATTGACCAAAGTTATTGATGAAATGTGTCTTCAGGTTTCTGAGTTTTATTTTGGCAGAATGGATTTGATGTACAATACATGGGAAGAATTAGAGCAAGGCAAAAACTTCTCGATTGTTGAATTAAACGGAGCTGCAAGCGAACCAACGCATATTTATGACCCAAAGCATTCGTTGTTTTTTGCTTGGAAAGAATTGGCGCGACATATCAAATACATGTTCCAAATTAGTGTTGAAAATCACAAACGTGGATTTCCATATTTGTCGCACAAAGATGGGATGGAACAATACCGTTTGCATTTGGAACAATCCGATAAAATAGTTCATTTCTAATGCAGAACATTAAAAACATAGCAGTTGGTTTTTTGGTGAGTTTTTTGGGCTCCATTCCGCTTGGCTATTTGAATGTCATCGGTTTTGATATTTATAATTCCGAAGGAATGCGCTCAACCATATTGTATTTATTGGGTGTGATTTGCATCGAATTCTGCGTTATTTTCTTGACATTGATTTTTGCCAATAAATTAAATAAAAAAGATAAGTTGCTGAAATTCATCGAAGGCTTTTCGGTTGTATTCATGTTTATTTTGGCTTATGTGTTTTATTCGAGTGCCAGCTCGGGAGATGCTGAAAAAGCTGTTTTTTCTAATACTTTTCAAAATTTTTTCTTTGCAGGAATACTTTATAGCTGCCTGAACTTTATTCAGATTCCGTTTTGGTTAAGCTGGAATTTGTACTTGCTCAACGGGAAATACATCGAGATTTCTAACAGTAGAAAATACTTTTATGTTTTCGGAACCATCGCCGGAACATTTTGTGGCATGTTGGTGCTGATTCTTTCGCTTCATTATTTTGCAAGCAATGTTGACTTTCTATCCAAATATTTAATGCAAATCATTATTCCGTTGGTTTTTCTTGCTTTGGGAATTTTTCAGGCAGTGAAGTTTTACAGAAAGTATAACAATTGATTTCATTTCTTTACTTTTAGTATATTTACGACAAGAAATAGATTAATGAAAAACATCATCATCACAGGAACTTCTCGCGGCATAGGATTCGAGCTGGCTTTACAGTTTGCAAATGCTGGTCATCAGGTTTTAGCCATTTCCCGTAAAACGCCTCAAGCTTTATTGGAAAACCAAAACATTACATGCCTTTCGGTTGATTTATCCAAAGAAGATGAACTTACTGCTGTTGAAAATTTTATTTCACAAACGTGGAAAAAAGTTGATATCATCATTCACAATGCCGGAAATTTGGTAAACAAACCATTTGCGCAAACAACTCAGGAAGATTTTGAAAATGTCTATAAAGTCAATGTATTTGGTGTTGCTAATTTGACTCGTATCTGCTTACCATATTTGCAAAAAGGAAGCCATGTTGTTTCGATAAGTTCGATAGGAGGAATACAGGGAAGTATTAAGTTCGCTGGACTTTCAGCGTATAGTTCAAGTAAAGGCGCCGTAATTACACTATCGGAATTACTGGCTGAAGAATATGCAGCACAAGGAATAGCTTTTAATGTGTTAGCACTTGGTGCTGTAAATACTGAAATGTTAAACGAAGCTTTTCCGGGTTATGAAGCTCCAGTTTCTGCAAAGGAAATGGCAGATTATATTTTCAATTTTGCTTTAACCGGAAATAAATATCACAACGGAAAAATAATTCAGGTTTCATCCTCTACTCCGTAGAGTTATGAGTTATGAGTGAAAGTATTGTAAAAATAAGAGTTTTGAGTTGGCAGTTTTAGGAGTTGAATTTTATAAAAATTTAATTTCAGATAAGAAGTAGTAAATGCCCAAAGCAAACCTGATTTTATACATAAATTATCAATAGCACAAAAAGAATGTGATGAAAGTATCTATTGGTTAGAGTTATTAAAAGAAACAAATTTCATTAACAAAAAAGAGTTTGATAATATTTATCCAAAATGTAATGAAGTTTTAAAAATAATTAGAAGCATTGTAATAACTACAAAAAATAACAACTCATAACTCATAATTTATAATTCATAATTAATTGAGCGAAGTCCTCTCCAAATATCTTCCAGAACATTCAGTTGAAGCTTTATTTGAATTAATCAAATCAAACAATGTGCACCTGAAAATCGTTAACGAACGACAAACGCGGCATGGCGATTATCGACGTGCGGTTGGAGGAAAACACGAAATTACCGCCAATGCCAATTTGAATAAATACCGATTTTTAATTACATTGGTTCATGAGATTTCGCATTTGGTTGCCTATGAAACTTATGGACGTTTTATAAAACCACACGGAAATGAATGGAAGATTACCTTTCAGCACCTGATGGTCCCGTTTATTCGACCTGAGATTTTTCCGCATTCTGTGTTGCCATTGATTGCTAATCATTTCAGAAACCCTACAGCCAGTAGCGATACCGATGCCCGATTGGCTTTTGCCTTAAAGCAATTTGACGAACGGAAACCCGATGTTCATTTCATACATGAAGTACCAAGCGGCAGTATGTTTCGAATAAAAAATGGTAGAATCTTTCAGAAGAAAGGTTTACGCGTAAAGCGTTATGAATGCCTGGAAGTTAAGACAGGAAGATTGTATTTGTTTAACGCCAACGCCGAAGTTGAAATTTTACCGAGTTAGTTATGATAAAGAGAAAACCCTATTTATTATTGATTATTGCTGCAGTTTTGTTATTAATTGCAGGTTTCATTGTTTTTGGTGCAAGCACAATCGTTTTTAATGTTCATGACACTTATTATGTTATAGCTAATAGTCATTTAAGTTGGCTGTTAGCAATGATTTTAGCTTCATTATCTTTGATTTATTGGACTCTGGAAAAAGCTAAAGTTGGAGTGGTTCCAGTGCTTTCCAAGATTCATGTTTATGGAACTTTACTGTTTGTCATAGGATTCTTTTTTCCATATTCTTTATTGTTTTCCTCATCTGAATCTCGTGAATTCCCTTTTTTTGATGATATCCAATATGTGAATTTATGTTTAACAGTTAATGCATTACTTTTTTTATTTCTCCAATTCCTGTTTATTATAAATATATTTGTATCCATAATAAAAAAACTCAGAAACTCTGCTACTTAGCAACTCGGTTACTTACAAATACTGAAATAAATTCAGCATAAATGAATAAAAATTATTACGCAATATTAATGGCAGGCGGTGTCGGTTCAAGATTTTGGCCGGTAAGTACCACCGATTTCCCAAAGCAGTTTCACGACATGTTGGGATCGGGCGATACGTTGATACAAAAAACATTCAGCCGTTTGTCAAAATTGATTCCCGTAGAAAATATTTTGATATTGACTAACGAGCGTTACAATGATTTGGTTTTGCAACAATTACCAATGGTAAAACAAGATCAGGTTTTGTTGGAACCAGCTATGCGAAATACAGCGCCATGCATTTTATATGCTTCGCTTAAAATTCAAAAGCAAAATCAGGATGCCGTTATGGTTGTCGCGCCAAGCGATCACTGGATTGAAAATGAAAATGAATTTTCGAAAAATCTGCAACAGTGTTTTGACTTTTGTCAAAAAGAAAACGCCTTGATGACATTAGGAATTCAGCCAACGTTTCCAAATACAGGTTTTGGATATATTGAATATGATAAATCGGATGCGAACCCAATCAAAAAAGTAAAACAGTTCCGTGAAAAACCGAATTATGAAACGGCTAAATTGTTTTTAGATTCGGGGAATTTCCTTTGGAATGGTGGCATTTTTATTTGGAGTATAAAATCAATTACAGAAGCTTTTGAGAAATTTCAACCGCAAATGAATGCTTTGTTTCAGCAAGGTTCTGAAAGTTATAATACAACAAACGAGAAGCAGTTCATTCACAATAATTATCAAAATGCCGAAAACATCTCTATTGATTATGCTGTGATGGAAAAAGCAAAAAATGTATATGTTTTGCCAGCCACTTTTGACTGGAATGATTTAGGAACCTGGGGTTCGCTACATGATAAATTAGAAAAGGACAACAATAATAATACGGTTGTAAACGCTCAAGTAATTTTAGAAAACGCATCCAACAACATCATTCGTTCTGAAGCAAAAAAACTTGTTATCATCGACGGACTGAACGATTATATCATTGTTGACAATGAAAATGTGCTGATGATTTACCCAAAAAGCAAAGAGCAGGATATCAAGCGAATTACGGAAATGGCTAATAAATTATAAAAGAAAAACCGATGTTTGGTAAAAGGGTGTATTTAATTTTGACGTTTTTGTTTTTTGCACAATTTGCCAATGCGCAGTTATCAAATTTCACTTTGAATGTCACGCCAGTAAATGAAACATGTCCATCTAATGGGTCTTTGTCTTTTACGGTTTCAAATACAACAGCTGGTTCAGTTATTTTATATTCTATCTATTTACTTCCTAATGTTACTACGCCAATTTCTGTTCAGTCAGGCACATCAATTTCGGGTTTAATAGCGGGTACTTACAGAGTTATAGCAACTCAGTCTTTGGGAAGTGATAGTGGTACGCAACAGCAGGATGCAACAATTAATAATACAGCAACCCCGTTAACTTATCAATTAGCCAGTACTCCTGAAATTTGTGGAAATGACGGAACTATAACGGTTAATCCGACAACAGGTACCGCAGTAAGTTATGAAATTTTTTCAGGCCCGATGACTAGACCAATACAATCTTCCAATATTTTTACAGGTTTGACGGTGGGTGTTTATCAGATTAGAGTTTTTGATATTTGCGGTCAGGCAGTGGTTCAGACATACACTTTATTCCAGGCTAATACAGATTTAAACTTTGTTTTATCGAACCCTGTTTTAACAACTTGTACAATGGCTACTATTGGCGCCTCTTTTCAAACAGTTTTACTATCAGGAATACTCAGATATCCTCTTCAGGTAACAATTGTATTTTCTCCACCAACCGGACCATCAATTACTTACAATCAAACGGTAAACGGCGGTAATGTATTTTCCCAACAAGTTCAATATTATCCGGGGCAGACCTCTAACTATTCATTTACAATAACAGATGGGTGTGGCACAGTTTACCATTTAAATGGAGTTATTCAAAATTTAGCACCTCTTGGTGGAGCTGGTTATGTGGTTGCGCCTCAGGATTGCGTTTTTCAGTTGATTGGTTTTACTCATATAGTTTCATTGATTATGGTATCAGCACCTTCAGGCTATGGAGGTACCTTACCGCAAAATTTTACGCCTTCAATAGTTGATACTGCAGTAACTGTTCACGATTTAGTACCGGGAACTTATGTTTTTAATCTTATAGATGCGTGTGGTAATCCTGAGACCGTTACGATAATAGTTCCACCAAATCAAAATAGTGGTGACCCTCCTTATTATACACTTGCTAACGGAACATGTATAGATGCCACAATTTTTATATTTGATATTAATCAGCTAATAATGATTTCCGCACCTCCGGCATATACCGTTCCACTGCCTCATGATTATACCAGTATAATAAATTCGGCACATTATGCAGCTTTTGTACATTTACCGGTTGGGACTTATGTCTTCAATGTTTTAGATCGATGTGGAAACCCTTTACCTCTCAATGTTATCATAACTCCACAGTCGGATCCGCCTGCAATAGCTGTTTTAGAAGGTTGCGAAAATGGTGTTGGTTCCTTGCAAATTTCTGGAAATCTGATAGCTCTTTCGATAGTATCAGCTCCCACCGCTTATACAGGTACAGTACCCGCAAATCTTATCGGAAGTGTTAACGGAGGCAGATTGGCTATGGACACACTACCTCCTGGGGTGTATGTTTTTCAATCAACTAATGCCTGCAGTCAAACCTTTACAACATATGCCACAATTGCGGGCTATCACGATAATACAAACGTTATAGTTACTCCTAACTGTGGATCTTTTAATCTTAATTTGAATCATACCAGTAATAATATTGCGGCTACATTCTGGTTGCAGAAATACGATGCGGCAAGCGGCAACTGGGCGCATCCTTTGACAAATGCAGTTTATATAAATGGTTCAGTCCCTAATCCAACAAATTCGTTTACGCTAACAAATAATATTACGGCTTATAACATGGCTTTTACTGGTCATTTCAGAATATTAAAAGTATTTAGTACTTACAGAAATGGTACTCCTTCAATGATTAATTGCTTTAAAGTCATTTATGAGTTTGACTTTACTAATGTCCCCAGAATTATTGATGTGTTTTCAGTTTCATGTGGTGCAACTTATGAAGTTGTGGTAAACGCATTAGGAAATTCAGCTTTGATTTACCGAATCATTACTAAAAATGGCCAGCCATTTTTGATTGAAAACGGAAACTCAAGTCTTTTTTCAGGATTAGAGCCAGCGATATATGTATTTGAAGTTGAAGATGTTTGCCATAATAGTGCGAATAGTCAATTTGAGGTTTTAAATCCGAACCCAATGACAATTACGGGCTTAATTTCGTGTGATGGGCAACCCGCGTCTTTAATAGCGCCCAATTTTTCATTCCTGACTTATCAATGGTGGAAAGGCACCAACACTACAACTATTTTAAGCACGACGAATGCATTAAACTTTCCATCTTTTAATTCGGCTTTGAATAACGGAACCTATCATGTAAGAATAAGCTATTTAGGAAATCCGGGTTCTTGTCTAAACCAGGTTTTGGATTATACCATTAATGTTACGAATGCTGCTCCACAAGCCGGAAATGACAACGCTGTTTTTTATTGTGGTAGACAAGGAGTTATTGATATGAATGCCTTATTGACGGGAACTTTTGAAGCTACTGGGACTTGGTCAGAAATAACTTCAAGTGGTACGCTGACAAATAATTTATGGGATTCATCAAGCCCTCCATTTGGAACATATCAGTTTAAATATACCGTTTCAGGAAGCTGTGCTTTGACAGATGACGCATCTATTGACATTACAATAAAAGCCATTTCGCAAATACCTGTCGCCAGTGCTGACCCAGTAATATGTGAAACTCAAAATGCAAATCTATTTGCAGCTTCTGTGGTGAATGATATTTACAATTGGACTGGCCCTAACGGATTTACATCTACTCTTCAAAACCCTGTAATAAATTCGGTTTCTGCTAGTGATAATGGAACTTACACCGTCACTTCAAGTTTGAATGGATGTCAGTCAGGAAGTTCAAGTGTTGCTATTTTGGCTAATCCTTTGCCTAATTTTTCTTTAAATCAGAGCTGCGTCGGGAAAGATTACCAGGTTTGGTATACAAGGCTAAATGAGCTTTCTTTTGATGAGGCTACTTCAACATTCAGCTGGACTGGCCCAAATAATTTTACAAGCAGTCAGAGTCCAATAACAATTACGGGCGGTGAACTGGGAATTTATTCTTTAAGTATTACAAACCAATATGGATGCGAAGCGACAAACACTATTGATGTTGCAAGGAGTATTTGTTTTATTCCAAATGTGATTACGCCTAACAACGACCAAACAAATGAAAGTCTGGATTTAACAGGATTTGGTGTTACCAAACTTGAAATCTATAATCGTTGGGGCAGAAAAGTTTTTGAAAAAAATAATTATTCAGATGAATGGCACGGTCAGAATATGAGCGGTGGCTTATTACCGGATTCAACTTATTTTTATATAATTAAATTGTCGACAGAGGAAACTAAAAATGGCTGGATTTTCCTGAATAGAGGCTAATTTATTTCTCCTTTATTTTGTGCTTTTCTGATTTTTTTGAAAAGATTGGAAGAATACACAAAATCAGTTATCGCTTCGTTATCCGTTTTGAAAATATCTTTTT
>NZ_JBDSMB010000084.1:0-44196 GCF_039916025.1 Flavobacterium sp. | reverse complement strand
TATTCGTCTTTAAAAAGTTCACTTTTGGTAATTTTTACCGGAATTTCCTGCGCAAAAGAATGCCAGGTTAGCATTAAAAATGCTAAGCAAATAATAATTTTTTTCATTGGTTTAGGTGGTTTTTATTGTTGCGCCGAATATATAGAAAAAATCCCGCTATATAAGCGAGACTTGATTTTTATTTTCTGGAAAACTCCGCTTTTCTTTTTTCTAAAAAAGCAGTAGTTCCTTCTTTAAAATCCTCGGTGCCAAAGCACTTTCCAAAGTTCCTGATTTCAGTTTCATAACCATTTACGCCATCTTTGTAGTTTGCATTGACAGATTTTATAGCTCTGCCTATGGCAAAAGGAGAATTTCTCGTGATTCGGAGTGCGATGCCTTTTGTGAAATCTAAAAGCTCTGATTGTGGCACAACATGATTGACTAAACCAACACGAAAAGCATCTTCTGCAGAAACCATTCCGGCAGTCATTATCATTTCCATTGCGCGGCCTTTTCCAATTAATTGTGGCAAGCGTTGCGTTCCTCCATAACCGGGAATTACGCCAAGAGAAACTTCAGGCAAACCCATTTTGGCATTGTCTGATGCAATCCTGAAGTGACACGCCATCGCTAATTCTAATCCGCCACCAAGTGCAAAACCGTTGATAGCAGCAATGGTTGGTTTTTTTAAATTTTCGACAAAATCAAAAAGTAATTCTTGTCCCTGAGCAGCCAATTGTGCACCTTCTTCAATAGAAAAATTAGCAAATTCTGAAATATCAGCACCAGCAACAAAAGCTTTTTCGCCTTCGCCTGTAATGATAATAACTCTGACATCTGTATTATTCTCCAGACTTTCAAGAGCATTGTGCAATTCCTGAATTGTCGCCACATTGAGCGCGTTTAATTTTGATGGACGATTGATAGTGATTTGTCCAATGCCGTTTTCCACAGAAACGAGTATGTTTTCAAAATTCATAACTAGAAGTTTTATTTAACAATGGGAAGCGAAACAATAAATGTTGATCCTTTTCCGAGTTCTGTTTCAAATGTAATAGTTCCTTTGTAATTTTCTATAATATTTTTTATAATTCCTAAACCTAAACCCATTCCACTTGTTTTGGTGGTAAATTTTGGTTCAAAAACGTGTTCAATATTTTCAAGTTCTATTCCAACGCCATTGTCTTTTACAGAAATGATAACATTATCTTCTGCTTCGTTTACCGAAACTGAAATTTGCTTTTCTTCCTGCTCATCCGGAATAGACTGAATGGCATTTTTAACCAAATTGGTAATAATCCGAATCAATTGTGTTCTGTCTATCTTGGAAATTACATATTCTTTGTTGCTTTCAAAAACAATAAAATCTTCATTAAAAATATCCAAAGCTAACTCGACAACCTGAACCACATTAAGTGTTTCGTTTTGTTGTGCCGGCATCGAAGCAAAGTTTGAAAAAGCCGAAGCCACCGCGCTCATCGTATCAATTTGCTGGATTAAGGTTTTGGAATAATCGTTAAGCTTTTGTTTTAATTCCGGATCATTGGCATCAAATTTCCGCTGGAAACTTTGGACAGTTAATCGCATTGGTGTCAATGGATTTTTGATTTCGTGCGCCACTTGTTTTGCCATTTCGCGCCAAGCCTGTTCACGCTCGCTTTGCGCAAGCATCGTTGCACTTTCTTCCAGTTTATCCACCATTTGGTTATAGGCGTTTATCAATGAATTGATTTCACGACTGTTGGCTTCAATAACGATTTTCTCGTTTTTTTGATTCAAACTTGTTTCATAGATTTTATCCGAAATGGTTTTCAGTGATTTGGTAATATAACTCGCAAGGAAATACGCCAAAGCAAATGCTATAATCAGCATAAATGAATATACCTGGCTCAAACGCAGCAAAAATTGATGTAATTCTGTTTCATAGAAACCATCATCTTCAACATAGGGAATATTCAAAATCCCAAGAGGTTTGAATTTATCATCCTTAATTTGGCTATAAGACGAACGGTTTTTTACACCATTGACGCTTTTGATATCCACATATCTTTTTTCGACGGAAGACTGAACTAGTTTGAGCACATAATTCGGAATTGGCGGGGCGACTTTATCAACAGAAAATGAAGCTTTGGAAGATTTCAGCAATTTTCCGTTCAAGCCGTAGATATTGATTTCGAGGTTGTGAATGTCTGCCAGTTCGTGGATTTTATCCTTAAAAATCAGCGGTAGATTTTTCTCTGTAAGCGGATAAGTTGTATTGGCAAGCACATAATTGATATGTTCTTTTATCGCAAATTCCTTTTGGTCTAACCGTTTTTGATGGTAATCTTTGGCTTCATTCTTAAACTGAATAATCGAAATGGAAGCCATCAAAATGGAAGCAATTAATATCAATATAATCATCGATAGGAAAATCCTAATTCGAAGTGAAAGCATTGACATTTTGAAACCGTTGAGCATTATTGAGTAATTAGTAAATAGTTATTAGTAATTAGTTTTCGTTTGTAATAAATTGTAAATGCTATTCACTATTTACTAATCACTAATTACTTTTTCTCTCTTATTCGTTTGTAAAATTTGAATCCAAGCATTATCAAAACCGAAAACAAAACAATTCCGATGACGCCATAAATCCAGTTTAAAGCATTTTTTAAAATTACTAAAAAAACAACGGCAAACAGAATAATCGTTGCGCCTTCATTCCATAATCGCATGAAGTTGGAAGAATATTTGACAACATCATTTTGTAATTCCTTAAAAATCAAATGACATTTTATCTGGTATGCAATCAGTAAAACTACGAATCCCAATTTGACATGCATCCATGGCATTTGAAGCCAAACAGGCATTAAAATCAGCAACCAAATCGCAAAAATTACAGCCAAAACTGCGCTTGGCCATGTGATAATATACCACAAACGATAGGTCATTATTTTGTATTGCTTTTGCAGAATTTCCTTCTCAGGCGAAGGTTTGTCGTTGGCTTCAATTTGATAAACAAACAAACGCACGATATAAAACAAACCAGCGAACCAGGTTATGACAAAGATGAGGTGTAACGATTTAATGTAGTTGTAAAGTTCCATTTTTAAATGTTATTTTGACCAATCTTTTATCCATTTTGCAACAGTTTCGCACCATTCATCACCATCATTCATACACGGAATTGCCAAAAATTCTTCGCCGCCGTGTTCCTTAAACTGATGATTGGCTTCCATTGCGATTTCTTCCAGAGTTTCCAAACAATCCGAAACGAAAGCAGGTGTTACAACCGCTAATTTCTTAATTCCTTTTTCGGGCATTTTGTTGACTTCGACATCTGTGTAAGGCTCTAGCCATTTGTCGCCAGCTAATCTCGATTGAAAAGTCTGGCTGTATTTATCTTTTGGAATATTAAGTAACTCTACAACTTGTTTCGTAGTTTCATAACATTGATGACGATAGCAGAATTCATGCGCAGGCGAAGGTGTGTTGCAGCACGAACCATCAATTTTACAATGGGATTTAGTGATGTCTGTTTTGCGGATATGACGTTCGGGAATTCCGTGATACGAAAACAATAAATGGTCGTATTCAAAAGTGTCCAGATATTTTTTCATCGAATTCGCCAACGATTTTATATAATCCGGTTTGTTATAAAAAGCAGGAACGATTGTAAATTTCATTTCCGGAAAATGTTTTTTTCTCAATTCTTCAGCCAATTCCAGAATGGTAACCGTTGAAGCCATAGCATGCTGCGGATACAAAGGAAAAAGCATCACTTCAGTAACGCCTTTATCTTTAAGTTCCTGCAATCCTTTTTGAATGGTCATTGTTCCGTAACGCATCGACAAAGCCACCGGAATGTCAACTTGATTTTGAACTTTCTGATGCATTTTTTTAGAAAACACAATCAGCGGAGAACCATCTTCTGTCCAGATTTTGGCATAAGCCGCTGCAGATTTCTCAGGTCTTTTTCTCAGGATGATTCCTCGAACCAATAATGCACGCAATAAAAACGGCACATCAATGACGTATTTATCCATTAAAAACTCATCTAAATATGGCTTTACATCTTTTGCAGTTGGACTCTCGGGCGAACCCAGATTGACTAATAATACTCCTTTCATTTGGCAATTTTATAAAATAATAATTTTTTTACGCGTTTTGATTCAATGACATCAAATATTTCTTTGGTGTCGTGGCAAATTTCTTTTTGAAAGCCGCAATAAAATGACTTCCGGTGCTGTAGCCAATTTTGAGACCAACTTCGTTTACGTTATACGAGCCGCTGTCTAATAATTGTCTGGCGTAATCCATTTTGTGATCAAATAAATAACCATAAACTGTGTCGCCATAAATTTGCTTGAAACCCATTTTTAGTTTTTTCAGACTTAAACCTACTTTCTCTGACAACTCTTCTAAACCTGGTGGCTCAGCCATATTAGCAATAATTATTTCTTTGGCTTTCCTGATTTTCAAAACGTTTTCTTCATCAATCAGGAATGGGCATTGTTCTGCATTTGGATCTTCGGAACGATTGAAATACAAACTCAACAATTCATAACCTTTACCTTTGTAATACAGATTCTTTATCGACGGATTTAGGTTATAATGAAAAAGTTGGCTCAAAACAATTGCCATCGACGGACTTATGTCGTTCTCTTTATAATATTTCCTGTCTTTATTTTCATCGCTCAAAAAAGGAATGTGATTAGCATCATCTGAAAACAAACCG
The DNA here is from genome assembly GCF_039916025.1 of Flavobacterium sp. GTDB lineage: Bacteria > Bacteroidota > Bacteroidia > Flavobacteriales > Flavobacteriaceae > Flavobacterium. The sequence continues at coordinate 39,497 of NZ_JBDSMB010000084.1, read as the reverse complement.
TGAAACTTTTGAATTGAAATTATAACCGAAATCACCCAGGAATTTGGTGCTAATTCTAAATTCAGTGGCAGTTCTTTTTGTGGATTATAAAACAAAAGTGACTTCTCATCTTTCAATTCTAAAGCATAAGTTCCTTCATTAAAGACAAATTTCGCTTTCCCCTTTATGCCAAAATGAAACTGAATAAGCCCTTGATTTATAGGTCTTTTTATCTGAAAAATTTCGCTACCGTCATTCTGAAACCGAATGAGGGTAAAATCATTTTCAATTGTTATTACTTCCTGAGAACCCATAGCGATATTTTTTCGTACATGTTTTTGAAATCAACAAGAATTCTTATTTAGAATTAATCTACATAAGCTATTTCGGAGCACTTGATTTCAGTACAAATTTAATAGAATTTACGTTGTTTATATCATTTTGGATTAAAATATCTCACAGCGATACAAAAAGTCCCTACAGCGTTACTTTTATAAATTAGTTAATAATAATTTTGTTGAACTTTTTAAGGAAAGTATAATATGGAAAATTTTAATATGACGAAACATACTTCTTTTTACGCCATTGGATTGAGTTATAAGAAAGCAGATGCTGAGGTAAGAGGTAAATTTAGTTTGGATACCAATGCTAAATCGACTTTGTTGATGCAGGCCGAAGCCGAAGGAATTGAATCGTTAATCGTTACTTCAACCTGTAACAGAACCGAAATCTACGGTTTTGCCAATCATCCGTATGAGTTAATCAAATTGCTTTGCGAGAACAGTCAGGGAACAGTTGAAGAATTTCAGGAAGTCGCATATATTTACAAAAATCAAGATGCTGTTAGTCATATGTTTCGTGTTGGTACTGGTTTAGACAGTCAAATTCTTGGAGATTTCGAGATTATCAGTCAATTAAAAATTGCATTTACCCAAAGCAAATCAAACGGATTAGCTAATTCCTTCATGGAAAGATTAGTAAATTCCGTTATACAGGCCAGTAAAAAAATCAAAACGGATACTGAGATTTCTTCTGGAGCTACTTCGGTTTCTTTTGCCTCTGTTCAATACATAATTAGAAACGTAGAAGACATCGCCAATAAAAACATTCTGCTTTTCGGAACTGGAAAAATTGGAAGAAATACTTGCGAAAATCTGGTAAAACACACGAAGCACGATCATATAACTTTAATCAACAGAACAAAAGATAAAGCTGAGAAATTAGCTCAAAAACTAGATGTAGTTGTAAAAGATTATGCCGATTTGCAATTAGAACTGCAAAAAGCAGATGTTGTTGTTGTGGCAACTGGCGCACAAAATCCAACTGTTGACAAAGCCATATTGAATCTGAAAAAACCATTGTTGATTTTAGATTTATCGATTCCGAAAAACGTAAACGAAAATGTTCAGGAAGTAGAAGGTGTAACTTTAATTCACCTTGATCATCTTTCTCAAATTACGGATGAAACTTTAGAAAACCGTAAACTTCATATTCCACATGCTGAAGCTATTATTGAGGAAATCAAAGAAGAGTTTACAGCCTGGACCAAAAACAGAAAGTTTGCACCAACCATTCAGGCGCTAAAAGAGAAATTAAATTCTATTAAAGATGGCGAGCTGAATAAACAACGCAAAAAAAATGTCAAATTTGACGAAGAACAAGCGGAATTTATCAGCAACCAAATCATCCAGAAAATCACGAATCATTTTGTAAATCATCTAAAAGATGGCGATTCAATGGATGAAGGAATTGAATGGATTGAAAAAGTATTTCAATTAGAACAGGAGAGATCATTCTTTTAAAAAGTTGCTTTTTATAGGAAAAACCAAAACAAAGTGACCAAAAAAACCATTCGTATAGGAACCCGTGACAGCCAATTAGCACTTTGGCAAGCACACACAGTCCAAAAACAACTCCAGGATTTAGGATATAAAACAGAAATTATTGCTGTCAAATCGGATGGCGATATTATGCTGGACAAACCACTTTACGAACTCGGAATTACCGGAATTTTCACCAAAACTTTAGACATTGCCATGATAAATGGGCAAGTCGATATTGCGGTGCATTCGATGAAAGATGTCCCAACGGCTTTGCCAAAAGGAATCGTACAGGCAGCAGTTTTAGAGCGTGCGAATGTATTGGATATTTTGGTTCACAAAGGAAATCTTGATTTTCTTGAGAAAGAAGGAACAATTGCCACCGGGAGTCTGCGTCGTCAGGCGCAATGGTGGAATAAATACCCAAATCACAAGGTTGTAGATTTACGTGGAAACGTGAATACCAGAATGCAAAAACTGAAAGATAACGATTGGAACGGAGCCGTTTTTGCCGCTGCAGGTTTGGAACGAATTAATCTAAAACCGGATAGTTTTATCAATTTAGATTGGATGATTCCAGCACCGGCGCAAGGCGCAATGGTTATTGTTGCAATGGAAAATGATGCATTTACAATCGATGCAGTTTCACAGCTCAATGATATTGAAACAGAAATTTGCACCTATATCGAGCGTCAGTTTTTAAAAACTCTCGAAGGCGGATGTACAGCACCAATTGGCGCTTTGGCAAAATATAATGAACATGACGATACAATAGATTTCAAAGGAGTTTTGTTATCAATAGACGGAAAACAAAAACTTGAAATTGACAAAGCTGTCGACATTTCAGAATGGAAGAAATTGGGGTTCAATTCGGCTCAGCAAATTTTAGATAATGGCGGCGCTGAATTGATGACAAAAATCAAAAGTGAATTAAAGAAATGATGCAAAATAAAATTCGCATAGTATCAACCAAAAAGCTTTCTAAAAAACAAAAGCAAACGTTGTTGACTGTGGATTTTTCAGTTTTTGAAGCCGATTTTATCACTATTCAAAACAGAAATTTTGACATTGATAAAACGAATGACTATTTGATTTTTACGAGTCAAAATGCAGTAGAAAGCGTTCTTAAAAATAGAAACGGATCAGACATTAAAATAAAAAAGTGCTTTTGTGTTGGTGAAAAAACCAAGGCATTGTTAGAAGAAAATGGATTTGAAGTTATAGAATTTTCGGAGTATGCTGCCGAATTAGCCTCGATGATTTGTAACCAATATTCCAAAAATAGTTTCACCTTTTTTTGTGGAAATATGCGAAGAGATTTTTTACCCGCTGCGCTGCGATTGGTGGAAATTGAGTTAGATGAAGTTGAAGTATATGAAACGATTTTGACACCACATAAAATTGATTTCATCCCAAACGGAATTTTCTTTTTTAGTCCATCCGGAGTTAAAAGTTATCTGCAGGAAAATAAAATTGTAAATGAAAACTGCTTCTGCATTGGCAATACTACTGCCGAAGCATTAAAATATGTAACACCAAACAGAATCATTGCCAATCAGCCAACGGTTGAAAGCACGATAATGAAATGTATAGAATATTATAGACAACAAAATGATTAAAAACGACCTTTTTTTAAGAGCTTTAAATAATGAAACCGTTGAACGTCCGCCAGTTTGGATGATGCGTCAGGCAGGAAGATATTTACCGGAATTCAGAGCTTTACGCGATAAATATGATTTCTTCACACGTTGTGAAACTCCAGAATTAGCAGCTGAAATTACAGTGCAACCAATCAGAATTGTAAAACCAGATGCTGCGATTTTGTTTTCGGATATTTTAGTTGTGCCACGCGCAATGGGAATTCACGTGGAATTAAAAGACAATTTGGGACCAATAATTCCAAATCCAATCCGTTCAATGGAAGATGTGAACAGAACATTTGTTCCTGATGTTCATGAAACATTAGGTTATGTTTTTGACGCAATCAAATTGACCAAAGAAATGCTGAACGATGAAGTTCCATTGATTGGTTTTGCGGGTTCGCCATGGACAATTTTCTGTTATGCTGTTGAAGGCAAAGGTTCAAAAAGTTTTGATACTGCTAAAGGATTTTGTTTTTCAAATCCGGTTGCAGCACACACTTTATTGCAAAAAATCACCGATACAACAATTCTATATTTAAAAGAAAAAGTAAAAGCTGGCTGTAATGCAGTTCAGATTTTTGATTCCTGGGGCGGAATGTTATCGCCAGTTGATTATCAGGAATTCTCATGGAAATATATAAACCAAATCGTTGAAGCATTAGCAGAAGACACAAAGGTTATTGTTTTCGGAAAAGGTTGTTGGTTTGCACTGAACGATATGGCAAAATCAAAAGCATCAGCTCTTGGTGTTGACTGGACATGTTCGGCAAGAAATGCCCGTTATCTTTCAGGCGGAAAAATTACTTTACAGGGAAATTTTGACCCAAGCCGTTTGCTTTCGCCAATTCCAACCATCAAAAAAATGGTTCATGAAATGATAGACGAATTCGGGAAAGATAATTATATCGTAAACCTTGGCCACGGAATTTTACCAAATATTCCAGTTGATCACGCCAAAGCTTTTATTGAAGCAGTGAAAGAGTATAAACAATAGCGGAGAAAGAGGGATTCGAACCCCCGGAGCATCATGAAATTTGAAAACTGGAAAACAGAAACTATTGAAAACATTCGTGCTGAAGAGTTTTTTGAATTGATTCAGAAAAACAAAATCCATATTCATAGTACTTTTCCGGCTACTGTTGCCAATTGTTTAAATTTAGAAAAGGCATCAAATTTCATTGCAGAAAACATTGAAAAAGGAAAAAATAAAGAAGGCTACTATTTCTACATTCGGAATTTAGAAACCAACAAACTCATAGGTTACGTTTGCATTAAAAATGTCAAAAGAGATATTATGAAATGTGAATTTGCCTATTTCATCGATAAGGATTTTGAAGGACAGGGCATTATTTCGAAAGTAGTTTCGCAAACAATTTCCCGCTGTTTTGGTGAATTGAAAATGAATAAAGTATTTATTTGTACGTCTAAAATTAACAAAGCCAGCCAGCAGATTGCTTTAAAACATGGCTTTCAGCAAGAAGGGATTTTGCGTGAAGAATTCAAAAACAACGAAGGAAATTTAGAAGATGTCGTGTATTTTGGATTATTGAAATCAGATTATGAAAAATAAATTTTATCAATACATATTACAACTCCAAAACCAAATCACTTCCGGATTGGAAGCGGTTGATGGTTTAGCCAAATTCCGTGAAGATATTTGGGAACGACCCGAAGGCGGCGGCGGAAGAACGCGTGTTATAGAAAACGGAAACGTAATTGAAAAAGGCGGAGTAAACATTTCAGCTGTTCACGGCAAATTGCCCGAAGCGATGCAGAAAATGTTCAATGTTGGTGAAGCTGATTTTTTTGCCTGTGGACTGAGTTTGGTTATCCATCCCAAAAGTCCAATGGTGCCAACAGTTCATGCTAATTGGCGTTACTTCGAAATGTATGATGATAACGGAAAAGTAATCAACTCGTGGTTTGGCGGCGGTCAGGATTTGACACCATATTATCTGTTTGAAGAAGATGCGAAACACTTTCATCAAGTCTGTAAAAACTCTTGCGACAAACACAATCCGGGGTTTTATCCAAAATTCAAAACACAATGCGATGCTTATTTTTGGAATGCACACCGAAATGAAGCCCGTGGAATCGGCGGCTTATTTTTCGATTATTGTAAAGAAACTGAACAAATGTCAATGGAAAATTGGTTTAATTTTGTCACAGAAGTTGGCAATAGTTTCCTTGAAGCTTATGTTCCGATTGTTCAAAAAAGAAAAGATTTAGAATATACTTCCGCACAAAAAACCTGGCAGGAAATCCGTCGTGGTCGTTATGTTGAGTTCAATTTGGTTCACGATAAAGGAACTTTATTTGGCTTAAAAACCAACGGAAGAATTGAAAGTATTTTGATGAGTTTGCCACCGCATGTGCAGTGGGTTTATGACCATCATCCTGAAGTTGGAAGCGCAGAAGAAAAATTAATTAAAGTATTAGAAAATCCAGTCGATTGGATAGTTTAGCTGTCAGCTTTTAGCAATTAGCTTTCAGAAAAAATAAAGATGAGAGATTATAAAAAATTCTTAGTTTGGGAAAAATCACATCAACTAACCCTTGATGTTTATAAATGCATGTCATCATTTCCTAAAGAAGAATTATTTGGATTAATAAGTCAAATGAAAAGGTCTTCAAGCTCTATTCCAACAAATATAGCTGAAGGTTGTGGCAGAAATTCAGAAAAAGATTTTTGCAGATTTCTATATATTGCTTTTGGTTCGGCCAACGAATTAGAATATCAAATATTATTAAGCATAGATTTAAATTTTATCGATTTAGAAAAAGGACAAAAATTTTTGATTCAAATCGAAGAAATTAAAAAAATGCTAAATGGATTAATAACAAAATTAAACAACGCTAACGGCTAATTGCTGAAAGCTAAAAGCTAAATATATGTTCCCATTACAAAGAGGCAGAAGATTACGCGTTAACGAAAGCATTCGTTCGCTGGTACGTGAGACAAGCTTAAGTCCGGCCGATTTTATGTTCCCGATGTTCATAACAGAAGGCGAAAACTATCAGTCGGAGATTTCATCGATGCCGGGAATTTTCCGTCGTTCGATTGATTTGACGGTGGAAGAAGTAAAAGAGATTTTTGCTCTCGGAATCCGTGCTGTAAACATCTATGTAAAAGTTGACGAAAGCCTAAAAGACAACACTGGAAAAGAAGCCTGGAATCCAAATGGATTAATGCAGCAAGCCATAAAAGCTATCAAAGCAGCTTGTCCTGAAATGATTGTAATGCCTGATGTAGCTTTAGATCCGTATTCAATTTATGGTCACGACGGAATCATCGAAAACGGAGATATTGCCAACGATGCAACGAACGAAGCATTAGTAAAAATGGCGGTTTCACATGCTCAGGCTGGAGCCGATTTTGTTGCACCAAGCGATATGATGGACGGAAGGGTTTTGCGTTTACGTCAGGGTTTAGACGCTGCAGGATTTTCAAATGTTGGAATCATGAGTTATTCAGCTAAATATGCGTCTGCATTTTATGGTCCGTTTAGAGATGCTTTGGACAGTGCTCCGAGAGAAGCGGATGTGGAAGTTCCGAAAGACAAAAAAACATATCAAATGGATTACGCCAATCGCATCGAAGCCATCAGAGAAGCGCTAATGGATGTTGAAGAAGGAGCCGATATGGTTATGGTAAAACCAGGAATTGCTTATCTGGATATCGTCCGCGAAGTCAAAAATGCAGTCAATGTTCCAGTTACAGTTTTCCACGTTTCGGGCGAATATGCTATGATTAAAGCCGCTTCAGAAAGAGGTTGGCTTGATCATGACAAAATCATGATGGAGCAACTGATGTGCATCAAACGCGCCGGAGCCAGTTTGATTTCGACTTATTTTGCTAAAGAAGCTGCGATTTTATTGAATAAATAGGAGCGAAAGGCTCGGGAGTTTTAGACAAACCATGTTCCCGCTTTCCGTTGCAATCTCTTCGAGGATTTCCACTGCAATCGGGGCTAATTGAAAAAATGTATTGAATTTTTGTTATCCATGAAAAACATATTACTACTACTATCATTCTTTTCTTTAATTGGATGTCAGAACAAAGAAGAAAAAACAGAAACTTCCATAGACGAAACAGCAACTAAAATTTCCGGTCAGGTGCTTTTTGAAGGCGAAGGAAACTGCATTGCCTGTCATAAACCCGACCAAAAAATCATTGGACCAAGCTTAGAGGAAATTTCCAAAATCTACAAAACCAAAAAAGGAAATATTGTTTCGTTCCTACAGGAACAAAGTGAACCAATCGTCGACCCAAGCCAATACGACATTATGAAGACCAATTTCGCCATCACCAAAAGTATGAGCGATGAAGAATTGAAAGCTTTGGAAGATTATATTTATAGCTTTTCAAAATAATATTTGATAACTTTATCAAATGGAAACTGCCTTTATAGAATCGCCGCTTGGAATCACCAAAATTGTTGGAGATGAAAACGGTATTGCTGTGATTTCTGTTCTAAGCGAAGGCGAAACTACGGCTGAAATTCCACAAAATCTTAAAGAATGCGTTTCCCAGCTTCGGGAATATTTTAACGGTCAGCGAAACGATTTCGATTTTAAAATGAATCCGCAGGGAACCGATTTCCAACAAAGAGTTTGGCAGGAATTATTGAATATTCCTTATGGAAAAACCATGTCTTATCTAGATTTGTCCAAAAAGCTAGGTGATGTAAAAGCCATTCGTGCTGTGGCTTCCGCTAATGGAAGAAATCCACTTTGGATTGTGGTTCCGTGTCACCGCGTTATTGGAACCGATGGTTCATTAACTGGCTATGCCGGTGGTTTGTGGCGCAAAAAATGGTTATTGGAACATGAAAGTCCGTCACAGCAACAATCACTTTTTTAATAATTTTCTTTCATATATGAATTACATTGCTTAATTTTAAGTCGGTAAATTCCTAAATTTTTTAAGATGATAGAAAAGATAAATCTCAATAACATATTGTTTCTTGATATAGAAACGGTTCCCGAAGAAGAAAATTTTCTCTCTTTGGATGATGACATGAAACAACTTTGGGAGCAAAAAACGCAGTACCAAAGACGCGACGAATTTACTCCTGAAGATTTTTATGACCGTGCCGGAATTTGGGCAGAGTTTGGAAAAATAATCTGTATTTCAGTTGGATATTTTGTCAATAAAAGTGACATTCGAAATTTTAGAGTCACCTCTTTTTTTGGAGAAGAGAAGAAAATTTTAAAAGACTTTTCTAATCTATTGGATACACATTTTAATCAGGCGCAACATGTTTTATGCGGACACAATGCCAAAGAATTTGACATTCCGTTTATTGCCCGAAGAATGATAATCAATCAAATCGCCATTCCAAACAAACTCAATCTATTTGGTAAAAAACCATGGGAAATTCCACATTTGGACACTTTGGAATTATGGAAATTTGGCGACTACAAACACTTTACATCTTTAAAATTATTAACCAAGATTCTGGGAGTTCCATCTCCAAAAGGCGACATCGACGGAAGTCAGGTAGCGCATGTTTTTTATATCGAAAAAGATATTGACAGAATTGTTATCTACTGCGAAAAAGATGTCATTGCAGTGGCACAAATCTTTCTCCGAATGCGAAGAGAAGATTTATTGATAGATGATGAAATTATTCATGTATAAAAAAAGCCTCGAATTTCGAGGCTTTTTTATGAGTTTTAGTTTCTTCTTAAAATTATCTTTTTTGTTACCGATCCTAAATCAGTTTCGATATTCACTAGATAGATTCCGTCCTGAAGATTTTCAATTCCGAATGAAGTGTATACCTGATTCGTTTCTTTCGAAAGAATTTGTCTTCCTTGGATATCGTATAGATTTATAACAGCTTTATCTGTTAAAGCAGGAATCGACACATTTACAATGCCTTTTGTTGGATTAGGATAAACGCTGCTGTTTAAAACAGGGTTAGTTACTACACCTAATACATTTTCCACTCTACATAAGTTAATGCTAAAGTTATTGATTGTTCCTCCATCTTCGTTATTATGGTCAAAAACTCTTAAAATCCATTCTCCATCTGCAGGTAAGGTATTTAAAGAACTTAAAGGATCAACTGGAGCAATGCTTCCGGTTACAGCTGGAATTCCGCTACAAGCAGGATCTCCGCCATTATCATCCATAATACAGTTGATGTCTTTATTATCTCCACAAGGCAAATCCAATAAGGTAATAATTGGACTTCCGATAGCAGCCGGACCTTCAAGTGTTATGGTTATATCTCCAATCCAGGTATGAGTAATATCCATTTCTACATTAATATCTCCAATAGTATATCCACCAGTGATTGTTAAAGGCACAGTAGCTTCTGAGTTTGGAACTTCAGCAATAACATTATTTGAATAATCAGTTGCAGTAAAAGTCAGGTCACAAGTCAGATTTCCAGTTACAAATGAAAAAACAGGCGCATTAGAATCAACAGCAGTACCACAGTCATTTGCTGGAATAACTCTCCAATAATATCTTGCTACCTCATTCAGGTTTAAAACATTATAAGTGTTAGTCGTTACAGATTCATTTACTACAAAACTTGTAAAAGCTGGAGTTAACGAAACCTGAATTGTATAACTTAAAGCATTTGGTTCAATAGCCCATGTTAAATCAACCGTAGTAGATAATCCAGTTTGTCCATTTGTTGGGCTTTGTAAAGCAATTGGTTGGAAAGTTCCATTGAAAACGCGTAACGATTTGTATCTCGTTTCGGTATCAGTAGCACTTGTTCCTCTAATTCCAACAATATATTCATTAGGTGTAATATTTGTTAAGCCAGAGATTGTCATAGTAACTACTCCATTCGCACTTAATGATGTAGGTGAAAATGTAGCTGTTGCTCCAACTGGTAAATCAACTGCAGAGAATGTAGTTGTTCCCGATCCAGTTTGAGTATAATTAAAAGTATAAACCGCATTTTGATTAGCACAAACGGTTAAATCATCTGAAGTTGAATTAATAGCGAAGGCTGAATTTATCCCTGTGATTACAAGAGAATATTTTTGTCTTCCTGTTACTAAAGTTCCTTTTGAAGTAACAGTAACAGTGTATTGTCCGGCAGTTGGCGCGTCGATTTTTACCTGCTCAACATTATCTACATCATTGTCTCCTCTAACAGCAGGTGAACTTGGGTCACCAGTCAATTTCCAAGGTAAAAAAGTAGTAGTGTTTTTTGTAATTCTGATATCTAAATCATTTACTAAAGCTGGAGTTGGATCATTTGGACCGGTCTGTCCAGAATTTACTGTACCAGGAAGGTCTGTCCAGCTAATTGAAGCAACTAAAGGAGTTGTTCCATTTGAATTCACAGTCATTGTGAAAACTTGTCCTGTGTTTAAATTTTCTTCCGAAATCCATGAAGTCAATCCATTGCCACTAATTGTTTCTACCGCTTTTTTTGCATTTAACAAACCCCAACCAAAATGTGGATCAGGACCAATTTCTCCGGCATCATCCGCAGTGTGGCAAGCTAAACCTTTCAGAGTAGCAGCACGCATAAAGCTATTGGTGAAATTTTTATAATGTTGTTGTATTAAAACTAAAGTTCCTGCAACATTTGGCGAAGCCATTGATGTACCCGACATAACTGTCGTAGCAGTATTACTTGTATTTGAAGTTGAAGTTAAATTTTCTCCGTTTCCTGTAATATCCGGTTTTACCCTTAAATCATCTGTTGGACCTTGACTACTGAACGAACTGATGTTTATGTTTGCAAGAATCACAGATCCATCACTTAATGCTGCTACATCTGCACAACTCGCAACAACTAAATTGTTTTTAGCGGTTTTATTACCAACCAGTTTGTCAAATCCAGATGAAAGAGGATCTGGATTATTTTCATTATCTCCATCATTTCCTGCCGACATTACAGGCAGATAATAAGGAGCATTGTAAACAAGTTCATCCCAGATATAAGCATCTGATGAATAAGAACCTATAAACCATGAAGGCAATGTTGTTCCACTAGTAGTTATTGGAACACCATAAGAATGGTTTGAAATAAGCATTCCAAGTTGTACTTCAGAAATAGCCTCAGAATCGTCTAAATCCCAGTCGAATGTTCTTGCATTAGCCTGCCATGCCATACCTTTTACAGTAGCTGGACTGGCAGCGGCAATCATAGTTCCGCAAACGTGTGTTGAATGTGCTGCGTACGTTGTACCTGTGGGATCGTCTACTACAGTAACTCTTCCGCCAAAAGCATTATGACTCGCTCTAACATTCCCGCCATCCCATTCTCTAACAACCATTGCCTGGCCATTTAAGTTCAAACCAAGAGAGCCACCAGTATTCAAGTGATTTGCTCTGGTTGATTTTGCGGCATTTACATTTTGTGTTGAATAATAAATTGGTAATCCTTCTGGAGTAAGTCTCATTAATTCAGAAAAATTCCCATCATTATTTTTGATAATAAGTGGCCAGTTTTTGGTTAAAGCAACAGCAATTGCTTTTTGTTTTTCCGCGGCTTGTTTTTTTCTGTAAAACTCTTCAGTTTTTTTAAGTTTTGCCATATCGTAGTTGGCAGTGATTTTTTTTATATCTGCTTGTGTTTGAGCGAAAACGCTGCACGAAACAAGTATAATTCCTAACAATAAGAAGTAACTCTTTTTCATAATTTATTGAAATGGGTGTTGTGTGTTAATAAAAGTTAGCAAATATATAAACCCTAGGTTAATATCCGCATTTTATTATCAATTATTCATAAAAAATTAAGCATTACTTAAGACTTAATAATAGGTATTTATAAAAATCGAGTTCAATTGTTTTATTCGAAATCGATAAATGTTATATTTACAAAAAAACAATTTATGGTTTTAAGTAGATTCTGGCTGGCTATTTTTGTTTCCTCCATAACTTTTGTAATATTTAGTCTGTGCGTTGGAAGTAGCTACACAATTGATAATGTTTTGAATGGAAAAAAAGATGATCCAATTTTAATTTCTGAAAAATATTTGGAGCAAGTGCCAAAATTTATCATGGATAGCATCAAAAAAGCACCAGAGCAAACCATGATTATTAACAGAGATACGCTTAATGCCGATACCACGTATGTTTATAAAGCTAAGACTGTTAAAATATATTCGGGTGTTCAAAAATCGGATGGACTGTTGCCAACATGCAAAAACAGCTTACTCGATTTAATTCTTCCTTTGATTGCTTATTTAGCATTTTTCTGTGGACTGATGCAGTTATTAATAGACTCGGGTGCTTCTGAAAAACTAGCCAAAAAACTAAGTCCGGTTTTTGTAAAAGTCTTTCCAACAGTGCCAAAAAACCACGAATCGATTTCATACATGACTTTAAATTTTGCCGCAAACTTTCTTGGATTAGATTCTGCAGCAACACCTTTTGGATTAAAAGCCATGCAGAGTTTGCAGGAACTCAATCCCGAAAAGGACAAAGCCAGCGATGCCCAAATCATGTTTATGTGTTTGCATGCCGCCGGCTTAACACTGATTCCGACTTCTATAATCGGTTATCGTGCTGCAGAAAATGCAAGCAATCCTGCCGATGTAATGCTGCCTTGTATTATTACTTCATTTATTGGAACCATTGCAGCGTTTTTAATTGTTGGAATCCGACAAAAAATAAATTTTAAAAGCGCTTCTCTTGTGGTTGCATTAATGACAATAATTGCTGCTATTGTTGGATTGTTGTTCTACATTAACACTTTGGATTTGATAGGTAAAAATGAGTTTACTTCTAATCTATCTGGTTTAATGCTTGTCGCGATAATTGGTTTTACCTTGATATTTTCTTTTATACATGAGAAAAAATTTGTTGAAAAAGACACGACCATTTTTGACTCTTTTGTGACAGGAGCTAACAATGGATTACAAACCGGAGTTAAAATTTTCCCATATGTAATGGGAATGTTGGTTGCGATTTCGTTTTTTAGGAATAGTGGTTTGTTTGAGATTATCAGTGACGGAATTTCAATTGTATTTTCGAATATCGGTGTTAGCAAACAAATTACGGATTCGTTGCCTGTTGCGATGTTGCGACCGTTTAGTTCTGGTGGTTCAAGAGGATTTATGATTGATTCGATGCGAACCTTTGGCCCGGATTCCTTTACCGGAAGATTGAGCTGTATTTTCCAGTGCAGTGCCGAAACTACGTTTTATGTGATTGCGGTTTATTTTGGAAGCATCAATGTTAAAAACACAAGGTATACGCTTGGCACGATGCTTTTGGTAGATTTGGTTTGTGTGATTACCGCTATTTTTGTGGCGAGCTGGTTTTTTTAAAGAATTAAATTATGGCAAATGAAGTCTTCGGAGAAATTATAGAAATTGCTTTCGAATTTATCCCAAGATATGTTGGAGCCTTTTTAAAATGGATTTACTTAAAATTCAAAGTTTCTTTTTCAGAAGTTTTGGAGCAGAAAGGGAACACGAGCATAGGCTATGTTTCATTGGGAATACTAATCCTTGTCACTCTTATAATTATAAATTTTTTAAAATAAACAATGTCATTTACCGAAACCTTTTCCGATTTCTACAACAAAGTTAAAGCGAGTTTAGCTGATGGAACGTTTGCCAAATTAACTATGGCAAAAACTATTGGAAATACCGATTTGATGAATATTTATGTTCGCCCGATTGTAGAAGATGGTGTTTTGAAAATGGAACTTAAATACAAATTCCAGCAGGAAGAACAAATAGAAATTCATACGATTGATGCTGCTCGGGATAAATTGGTTACGTATATCAACAATCCGTTTATGTCGGCGATATTGTTCACTACAGAATTTGATTTGACTTATAAACTGAATAAAAAAAGAGCAGTCAGTATCACTGAAAAAGGGAATACTTTTGGTAACGCTTCAGAAGTTTTATTGGAGTATCTTAATCAATAACCATTTCCGGAATTTCTCCCTCAATAATTAAATTGGCTTCAGTGGAAGCTATGATGTGTTCTACAGAAACACCTGGCGCACGTTCCAAAAGTTTGAAACCTTTTGGGGTGATTTCTAAAACAGCTAATTCGGTAACAACTTTTTTGACGCAGCCAACACCAGTTAATGGTAATGAACATTTTTTCAGGATTTTGCTTTCTCCAGCTTTATTGACGTGCATCATTGCCACGATTATATTTTCTGCAGAAGCCACCAAATCCATAGCGCCACCCATTCCTTTGACCATTTTTCCAGGAATTTTCCAATTGGCAATATCACCGTTTTCGGAAACTTCCATAGCGCCAAGAATCGTTAAATCTACTTTTTGGCTGCGAATCATTCCGAAGCTAAATGCAGAATCGAAGAAACTTGCTCCTGGTAACGTTGTGATGGTTTGTTTTCCGGCATTGATTATATCAGCATCTTCTTCGCCTTCAAACGGGAATGGTCCCATTCCGAGAACGCCGTTTTCACTTTGAAATTCAACAGAAATATCATTGCGGACATAGTTTGCCACCAAGGTTGGAATCCCAATTCCTAAGTTTACATAATAGCGGTCTTTGACTTCTTTGGCTATTCGTTTTGCGATGTCGTTTTTATCTAAAGCCATGATTAATCTCTTTTTCTAGTTGTGCGTTGCTCAATTCTTTTTTCAAATTTTTCTCCTTTGAAAATTCTTTGAACTAATATCCCGGGAATGTGTATTTGATTTGGATCTAACGAACCTACAGGTAATAATTCTTCAACCTCGGCGATGGTAATTTTTCCGGCGCCAGCCATACAAGCGTTGAAGTTTCGAGCTGTTCCTTTAAAAATTAAGTTTCCAGCTTCGTCACCTTTCCATGCTTTTACGATTGAAAAATCAGCTTTATAGGCTAATTCCATTACGTGCATTTTTCCGTTGAATTCTCGAGCTTCTTTTCCTTCAGCGACTTCTGTTCCAAATCCGGCAGGCGTGAAGAATGCTGGAATTCCGGCTTGAGCAGCACGGCATTTTTCGGCTAAAGTTCCTTGTGGTGTTAACTCAACATCTAATTCTCCGGAAAGCATCTGACGCTCAAATTCGGCGTTTTCTCCAACATAGGAAGAAATCATTTTTTTGATTTGTCTTTTTTGCAGAAGCAATCCAAGACCAAAATCATCAACACCAGCATTGTTTGAAATACAAGTTAAGCCAGTAGTTTCTTTTTTAACTAATTCAGCAATACTATTTTCTGGAATGCCACAAAGTCCAAAGCCACCAAGCATTATTGTCATATTGTCCTCAATGCCTTGCAGTGCTTCGTGAACGGAATTTACTTTTTTGTTAATCATAGTTATTTTTTTAGCCCTGATAGTAGCGGTATCTCCCGATTTATCGGGAATATAGCGAATAGCAGGAAATAGCTCCTAAATATTACAACCCAAATTCGTCTGTGTTTTGTTCTTCTTCCGGAGGAAGTGCAGTTGAGTCGACTTCTACTTTTTTCGGAGTCCAACAATCCACTTTTATAGATAAATTATCAGGTCTTTCAAATGGGTCTTTTGAAATCAGCAAATCTTTATCTTCATAACATTTCTTCATCATATAACCCCAAATAGGTAGAGCAGCCGTGGCACCCTGACCATAAGTGATTCCTTTGAAACGCGCCGAACGGTCTTCGCAGCCAACCCAAACTCCGGTAACTAAATTGGGCACCATTCCGATAAACCAACCATCAGATTGGTTTTGAGAAGTTCCTGTTTTTCCTGCAATTGGATTCGTAAACATATACGGATAACCAGTCCAACGATTGTCGCCGCTTCCGCCGCCCTGTGTTCTTAGACGAACTCCTGAACCTTCTTCAGTTACACCTTCAAGAAGTTTGATAACCGCATAAGCAATATCTTTATTCAAAACATCGTGTGTTTCCGGAACAGGCTCGTAAAGCACTACGCCATTTTTGTCTTCAATTCGGCTGATAAATTGTGGTTTGACATAAACACCTTGATTGGCAAAAGTGCTGTAAGCCGCAACCATATCTTCCACCGTAATTTCTACCGCGCCAAGCGCAATTGAAGGTTGCACAGGAATTTCTGATTTCACGCCTAATTTTTTGGTTAAGGCAACTACTGCTTCGGGACCAACTTTATCCATCAGTTTTGCCGAAACGGTATTGATAGAATTCGCCAATGCTTTTTTCAGAGTAACCATTCCGCGGTATTTGTTGTCTGAGTTTTTTGGTGTCCATGCTTCAGTAACGTGATGTCTACCAACCGGAATTGTAAACGGCGAATCAATAATCGAATCACATGGAGACATTCCTAATTGTTCGATTGCTGTAGCATAAACAAATGGTTTGAATGTTGAGCCCACTTGACGTGCACCTTGTCCAACGTGATCGTATTGGAAATATTTATAATCAATTCCACCAACCCAAGCCTTGATATGTCCGGTTTTTGGTTCCATTGACATTAAACCTGCCTGAAGAAAATGTTTGTAATATCGGATTGAGTCAGTCGGTGTCATCAACGTATCGACTTCGCCTTTCCATGAAAAGACTTTCATTTTTGTTTTGACTTCAAACGAGGCGATAATTTCTTCATCTGATTTGTCATCTTCCTTCATGATTCGCCAACGATCGGATGACTTCATGGCTTTGTCCATGATTCTCTTGGTTTCTTCCGGAGTAATCTTTAAAAACGGAGCATTTTTATTATCCTTTTGTTCCGTAAAGAATTGCTTTTGCAGATTTTTCATGTGAGCAGAAACGGCTTCTTCGGCATGTTCCTGAATCTTAGAATCTATGGTAGTGTAAATTTTCAAACCATCACTATAGATATCATAATCGCTTCCGTCTGGTTTTTTGTTTTCTTTCGCCCAGTTTTTCATGTACTCGCGAAGGAATTCTCTAAAATAAGTCGCTGTTCCTTCTTTGTGGCTTTCAGGATGAAAGTGTAAAACGATTGGTTGAGCGGCCAATTTATCTTTGGTAGCTTTATCCAAAATACCATTTCTAACCATTTGCCCCAAAACCGTATTTCTTCTTGTACGTACTTTTTCGATGCGGCGTAAAGGGTTAAAATAGGATGGATTCTTTAGCATTCCGACAAACATTGCCGCTTCGTCCACAGTCAAATCGCGTGGTTCTTTGCCAAAATATACTTTTGAAGCTGAACGAATTCCGACAGCGGTATTTACAAAATCCGCTTTGTTAAGGTACATTGCGATAATTTCGTTTTTGGTGTATTGACGTTCAAGTTTGACAGCAATAATCCATTCTTTTACTTTTTGAATGACACGGAAAAGCTTGAATGTTGATCCTTCACCATGGAATAACAATTTGGCCAACTGTTGCGTTAGCGTACTGGCTCCACCATTTGCACCTAATTTTAAAGCAGCACCAAAAGTTCTTCTGGCATCAATTCCGGAATGCTCGTAGAAACGTTCATCTTCGGTAGCGACTAATGCTTTTACTAAATGTGGTGGTAAGTCTTCGTATTTGATTGGCGTTCTGTTTTCGTTATAAAACTTCCCAATAGTTACACCATCGGATGAAATAACTTCGGTTGCCAAGTTCGATTCCGGATTTTCTAAATCTTCAAACGAAGGCATGTTTCCAAAAAATCCCCATGAAGCCAAAGCGAAAAACAAAGCAATTACTCCAAGACCATAAAAGAACAACTTCCAAAATTTCTTTTGGTAGTATTTAATGTCTTTTACCGGAGTGTTATTTTTTTGTGCCATAATTTTTATTCTGTAGATTCTATTCTGAAGCCAACATCTGAAACGCCGGGAAGTGTCGCAACACCTTCAATTTTCCCGGTTTGTCTGTTTGCCTGCTGTATGTGAATTTTATAAATTCCTTTTTGAGTAAAGTTTACTTTGTCTTTATAAAAAAGTTTACTTTCTTTAATATCCGAAAAGCCATCTCCAAGAAGTGTTCCGTCAGCATTTGTCATTTGGTATTCAAGCGTGTCGACTTTTATCTTTCTGTTGGGTTGTTCAAGAGAAACAATCAGAAACAAATTATTGAATGGATAATCGTCATTATCTCTGACATTTACATACAGATTAAAGAACTTTTTTGGATCCAGTTTTGGCAGCTCAAAAGTCACAATGCTGTCCTTATGCCAGGTTTTTCCAACTGATTTATATTGGTCAAAAACTCTTTTTTTATCACAGGAAATAACTAAAAGCAGGATTAAAATAAAAAGGATGCTATTCTTTATTTTCATTCTTTTTTATGATTATTGGTTTTTTGTTCTCTGGTTTAGCTTCACTCCGTTCGCCTGTGGCTCGTTTTTGATTTTGATTTTGCCCTTGACCTTTCCCTTGTTCCTTTTTCTGGTTTTGGTTTGGATTTTGACCTTGTTCCTTTTTTTGGATTAACTGCGTTCTGTTCGCCTTTGGCTCAGCTGCATTTGCATTTTGATTTGAAACCTTGCTTTTATTCTTGTTTCTGTTTTTGCTCTTTTTTGGTTGGTCAAATCGGGTTAAACTCTCTTGTCCCATAGCATTGTTAAAATCTTTTTCAGGCTCAGCAACCGTTTCAATAGCAAAATCTTCAAGAGAACTTACCTTATTGTTTAGTTTGTTTTCAGCCATTATTTCTTTGACCTGCTCAATGTTTAAAACATGCCAATTCGCAAAATTATCGGTATATGCAAACCACATTAATCCTTTAAAAATATCTTGTTTTTGGCAAATTGCATCGCCTTTTTCTGTTTTTAATTTGGTTTCAAAATCAGGAAAGCCTTTTAAAGCATCAAGATAAGTGTCCAATTCGTAGTTCAGACAGCATTTTAATTTACCGCATTGTCCGGCTAATTTCTGTGGATTTAAAGACAATTGCTGGTAACGCGCTGCCGAAGTATTTACGCTACGGAAATCAGTCAGCCAGGTAGAACAACATAATTCTCTACCACAAGAACCAATGCCGCCAAGACGTGCTGCTTCTTGTCGCAAACCAACTTGTTTCATTTCAATTCTGGTGCTGAATACACGGGAATAATCTTTGATCAAAAGCCTGAAATCGACTCTGTCGTTTGCGGTGTAATAGAAAGTTACTTTGGAACCATCGCCTTGAAATTCGATGTCTGAAATTTTCATTTCCAATTTATGAGTAATCGCCAATTCACGTGCTTTCACTTTCATTGGTTCTTCTTTGTCGCGGGAATCGCTCCAAATATCGATATCTTTTTGGGAAGCTTTTCGGTATACTTTTGGGATATCGGGGCTGGTGTGATTTGCACCTTTTTTCTTCATTTGAATCTTTACCAATTCTCCGGTAAGCGTTACAATTCCAACATCATGTCCGGGTGAAGCTTCAGTAGCAACGACATCTCCAATGCCAAGTGTAAGTTTTTCGGTATTGCGAAAAAATTCTTTTCTTCCGTTTTTGAAGCGAACTTCAACACAGTCGAAAGCAGTTTCCCCATTTGGCAAACTCATATTGGCCAACCAATCAAAAACCGTTAATTTGTTGCAGCTATCGGTGCCGCAAGTCCCATTATTTTTGCATCCTTTTGGTGCACCACCATCGGATGTTGAACAACTTTGACAAGCCATAATTATATATGTAGTGTTGCAAAAAGCAACTTATAATTCATAAAACGTTAAAAGTGTAAAGATAGTATTTTTTGAAGGTTTTAAAATTCTTTTCTCATATTTTGATTTTATTTGTATTGGCAGGGA
Source organism: Flavobacterium sp. (assembly GCF_039916025.1). Lineage (GTDB taxonomy): Bacteria > Bacteroidota > Bacteroidia > Flavobacteriales > Flavobacteriaceae > Flavobacterium. The sequence continues at coordinate 19,492 of NZ_JBDSMB010000084.1, read as the reverse complement.
AAAAGGGTTATTTTAGCCAAAGAACCTCTAAAAACATTTTAAATGAAAAAAATAAAATTAATCGCGCTTGCCATACTATCAGGACTGGCGTTTTCATGCTCTTCAGATGATGGTCCTTCAACATCTGGGGAATTTACCGGGAAATGGTATTTCAAAGAAACTAGAGTTGGAGGAGAAACTATTCCTTATGACGACCATGAAGTTTGTGGAAAAGATTATATTCAATTTAATGCAGATGGAACTGGGAAATCAGTAGATGTATATAATTGTGCAGAATTTGATGAAATTTTTACTTACACAAGAAACGGTAATAATATTACACTAACCTTCGGCGGCGAACCATCAACAGTTCAAATCACAGAACTCTCATCAACAACGTTGAAAGTTAAAAGCACTTATGACTATGATGGAGATGGAGATGAAGAACAAGTAATTGAAGTTTTGACAAGAACTTAGTTAAATAAAGAGCCGATTTATCGGCTCTTTACTATTTGACACCTATTCTAAAATCTTAAACAATTTATCAGATAAACGAATTCGGAAAGGCAGACTCATGGTTACTTTATCGCCAGTTTTTGCTATTGTATTTTCACTTCCGTTAACGAACATTTTTTCAACGATAACTTCCTCGTTTCCTGTGGTTGGTCCTGAAATCAAAATTTTATCGCCAATAGCTAATTCATGATTTTCGATACTGAAAAGCCCAACCTGTGGTTTTGCATAGTAATGTTCGGCTTTGCCAATCAGGACTTTTTTGACTTTTATTTTTTGACGAATGTTTTTCGGTTTCTCGGCTAGAGCCAAAGATTTATCCGAAAGTTCACCCGAATGTTTGAATAATAATTTATCCGATTTTCCTTTTCTGAAAATCATATTTCCGTTTTTTACACCGCGACGCAGTTTTACCTGATCAACCAATGACATGTGAATTATTTCCTGACATTCAGCCGAGCAGCAGTTTTCCATTGCAGTTTTGCATTCATCACATTGAATGAATAATAAATGACAGCCTTCGTTTTCACAATTGGTGTGATTATCACAAGGTTTTCCGCATTGATGGCATTGTGAAACGATATCATCCGTAATTCTTTCGCCAAGGCGGTGATCGAAAACGAAATTTTTACCAATGAATTTGCTCTCTAAACCTTCTTCTTTTATTTGTTTGGCGTATTGAATAATTCCACCTTCAAGCTGATAAACATTTTTAAAACCCTGATGTTTGAAATAAGCAGAAGCTTTTTCGCAACGGATTCCGCCAGTGCAATACATCACCAGATTTTTATCTTCTTTATGATTCTGAAGTTGTTCATTGATAATCGGCAAACTTTCCCTGAAAGTTTCCACATCCGGAGTTATCGCACCTTTAAAATGACCAATTTCGCTTTCGTAGTGATTTCTAAAATCAACAACAATCGTATTTGGATCTTCTAAGATTTGGTTGAATGCTGCAGCTTTTAAATGAATGCCAATGTTTGTAACATCAAAAGTTTCGTCGTTCAAACCATCGGCTACAATCTTGTCACGGACTTTTATTGTAAGTTTCAAAAACGAATGGTCGTCTTGATCGACAGCAACATTCAGACGAATGCCTTTCATAAAATCAGACACTTCCAAAGTGTCGCGGAAAGCTTCAAAGTTTTCGGCAGGAACACTCATCTGGGCATTAATTCCTTCGTGGGCAACATAAATTCTGCCAAGCGCATCGAGTGCATTCCAGGCAATAAATAAATCGTCGCGAAATTGTTGTGGATCTTGAATTTTGGCATACGCATAGAAAGACAAAGTCAGCCTTTGTTTTCCGGCTTGGTCAATAAGCTCGGCTCTTTCTTCTGCGCTTAAGGTGTTATACAGTTGCATGCTATAAACTTTAAATTACAGAAATATTTTTTTGAACCCTAAATGGAAGAATTCGGTGCAAAGATATTAAAATAAGGGATTAGGGAAAAGGGATAAGTTTATTTAATGCTTTTTATCCCTTATGCCTCTTCCCTTATCACTAAAACAAAAACCCTTTCGAAATTGTTTCGAAAGGGTTTTTGTTTAAAAATGTTTTTTTGATTAACAGAATTCTGCGTAAGCGTCTTTTAAGTTCTCAGCAATCATTTCAGCCGGACGACCTTCAATGTGGTGACGCTCTAACATGTGAACCAATTCACCGTCTTTGAACAAAGCCATACTTGGTGAAGATGGAGGGAAAGGGAACATTTCTTCTCTTGCAGCATCAACCGCTTCTTTGTCAACACCGGCAAAAACCGTTATTAAGTGATCCGGTTTTTTTGCTCCGTCTAAACTCATTTTTGCTCCCGGGCGTGCATTTCTTGCCGCACATCCACAAACCGAATTTACAACCACAAGTGTTGTTCCTTCTGCTTTTATAGCATTTTTTACGTCTTCTGCATTATATAAATCTTGAAAACCAGCGTCTGAAAGTTCAGCTCTCATTGGTTTTACCATTTCTTCTGGATACATAATTTTTTATTTATGAATTAGGAATTACGAATTAGGATTTAAAAAATCCACTACAAAGATAACGAGAATTCTAAAAGTTAGATTTAAAGAACTCATAAAGATTTGTTATCATTTCATAGCCAAATTAAAACCTAAAAATTCTGCCGAATAATGCACGAATAAAAAGACGTTTTGGGCATTTCCAAATGACTTGAAAATCTTCCCAAAGTGACGTTTCTTCATCAAGGAATTTGAAGATTAATGTTGGGTTTCCTTTTTTAAAAAGTGCTAAAAAAACTTCGGAACCTTTGTCGTTTCTTCTATCTAAAACATCCAAAAAAAGTAAATCATAAAACCAGAATTTATCTCTTTTATGAAAGTTTCTAAAGTTATTTTTTGTCAATAAAAATTGCACTAAGGCTTTTGATTTTTTGGTTGTGTTTTTAAAAGTATAACCCGTGCTGGCTTTTGTCCAACCACCGGCAGAACCTATATTGATAATGTTTTTTGAATTGTGTTTCCAGAATTTATAAGAAGTCATTGGAATATTGCCTTGTTCTTTTTCTATGATTTCGTATTCGGTGATTCCGAGTTTCAGAATATAATTTTGAATTTCAGTTTCATATTCTGTTGTTGAAAGTAAATCTTTGGAAAACAAAGTATATTCAATTAATGCTTCGGTTTCAGATGTTGGCAAAACATACATAAATCGCGTATTGCCTTTCTGTTGAATAGAAAAATCCATGAACGTTGCACAATCCGGATTGAAAACAGCTTCTTTAGATTTGATAAACCAACCAATAAAATGTTGTTGCAGCAACGGATATTTATTTTGGGTTTTTACGAGTATTAGATTGAAAATCGAGTTGAAAATTTTGTTGCAGGTAAAGCTTTCTGTTTCTGTTTTTACCACACAATGATTTCCTAATTCCTGAAAATCTATAACTTTCTGATTGATAAAATGAATGTTGCCTTGTTTCGAAATTGTATCAAAAACCAGTTTATAAAAATCCAAACCTTTGATCATTTTATATTGATAAGGCTCGAGATTTAATTCTCTTTTGAAGTTTTTATCAGCAAAAAGGGCAGCATCCCATTTTTTAGAAACCACTTGTTCAAACAAATTATTTTCATCCCAAAAACACCAGGTTCTGTCGTTGGTCTTCTTAGAATCTTCATCTATCAGCAAAATAGTTTTATCTTCAAATTTCCTGGAAAGCACCATTTCATAAACGGTCATCAAAGCCGATAACCCTGAACCCGTAAAAATGTAATGATAGTGTTTCATCTATATCCGGAACGAAAAACCAAAAGCGATATAATGCTCTGGTGCATTATCGGTAATGCCAATTCCTGAAGACAAATCTACCATAAAATTGTTGTTTATCAAATAGGTAACACCTGCGTCAAAATTGTGATTGGCTTTATCTTTTTCAGGAGCAAAACCAAATAATTCGGCATAACAGCCCATTTTATTATTGATGGAATATCCTGTAGTAAGTGTGTAAACAAAAGTAGTTTCCGGCGTCATTCCATCCCATTCACAACCCAAATTATAACCTAATGAAAGTTTATCAGAAAGTGTGTGTTGCATCGTAAACCTGAATTCAGGGGCGACAAAGTCAGACTTGTATTTTGAAGAAGCGGCATTTGGTAGACCAATATGTCCAATAAAAGATGTCTTTGGGATAATTCCTTTTTCGTCACAAAGCTTCACTTTGAAACCAATTAAAACAGGAGTGAAACCAGAAATTTCTTCAGCATTTATTTTTTCTGAAACAAATTCGGTAATCAATCGCAATTCAAAGTTTTCGTTGACACCATATTTCCATAAAACAGCTGGTAAACTATTAGTCGTACTGATTTCATCATTCTTTTGAAAAGTGAAACCTGTTTCAACCTGGAACATTCCTTTTGGAACGATTGATGGAGTTTCTGTTTGGTCCGGACGGTCACATTGAATCGGTTCAGTCGTTTGTGCCTGAATTGTAAAACTTCCAAAAACACAAAACAATAGTAGAATTTTTCTCATAATTAATTTTTTAGACAAAACTAAAAAAATATTTACCCTAATCAAATTTATTTTTATATTTGTGCACTCGAGACCGTTAGGTCGACTGTTACGAAGTAAAAACATTTTAAAATGAGCAAGTCATTAGAAGAAGTAAATCAATCGGTTGCAACCGAAAATAAAAAAACAGGCTTTAGAAAAATTTTAGCATTTCTTGGCCCGGCATACTTAATCAGTGTTGGTTATATGGATCCGGGAAACTGGGCAACTGATATTGCCGGCGGTAGTCAGTTTGGTTATGCTTTGCTTTGGGTTTTATTAATGAGTAACATAATGGCGTTGCTATTACAAAGTTTAAGCGCGCGATTAGGAATTGTTACCCAACGTGATTTGGCGCAGGCATCGCGTGAAACGTACCCGCCTTTTATAAATTATATTCTCTATTTTTTAGCAGAAATTGCCATTGCCGCTTGTGATTTGGCCGAAGTTCTCGGAATGGCAATCGGTTTGAATCTGCTCTTTGATATTTCTTTGATTCAGGGTGTAATGATAACCGTTTTGGATACTTTTTTGTTGCTGTTTTTAATCAATAAAGGCATTCGAAAAATGGAAGCTTTTATCATTGCATTAGTAATGATTATCGGGTTTTCATTCATTTTTGAAATGATTTTTGCCCAGCCTGAAGTTACTAAAATATTTGCAGGTTTAATTCCTTCATTGCCAAATGAAAACGCACTATATATTGCAATTGGAATTATTGGCGCAACAGTTATGCCTCATAATTTGTACCTGCATTCCTCTTTGGTTCAAACCCGAAAATTTGACCGAAGCAAAAAAGGAATCAAGCAGGCATTGAAATATAATTTTATAGATTCGACTATTGCTTTGAATCTGGCCTTTTTTGTAAATGCCGCAATTTTGATTTTGGGTGCTGCGGTATTTTATCAAAACGGAATGTTTAATGTTGCCGAAATTCAGGATGCACATAAGTTTTTGGAACCTTTATTGGGAACTAAATGGGCACCGATTTTATTTGCTGTTGCGTTGATTGCAGCCGGACAAAGCTCCACAATAACCGGAACATTAGCTGGTCAAATCGTTATGGAAGGTTATCTTAATTTGAGAATTCAACCTTGGGTAAGAAGAATTATTACGCGTTTGATTGCGATTGTTCCTGCAGTAATTGTAATTTATGTTTTTGGTGAAGGCGTAACCGGAAAAATGCTGATTTTAAGTCAGGTGATTTTGAGTTTGCAATTAGGTTTTGCTATTATTCCATTGATACATTTTGTGAGTGATAAAACGAAGATGAAAGGATTTCAAATTAGCACAGTAACACAAATCGCCTCATGGATTGTTGCCATCATAATCGTTTCATTGAATGCTAAATTGGTTTTTAACGAAATTCAGGGTTGGCTGGAAACTTCAGAAAACCCTATTGTTTTATGGTTTACAGTCGTTCCGCTTGCATTAGGATTCCTGATTTTGCTTTTATACATTATTTTCAAACCATTCGTTACCGAAGCAAAAGACGTAATCGGAAATCATTCGCCTCACAACATGATTGTAAAACTCAGTCCGGAAAGAAATTACGACAAGAAAAACATCGCTATTTCAGTTGATTTCTCAGATGCCGATGAGAAAGCATTGAATCATGCGTTCGACATAGGTAGCAAAGAAACAAAATACACATTGATACATGTTGTAGAAACCGTAGGAGCAATGATGTATGGCAGCAAAACCAGTGATCTCGAAACAACAATAGATGAGAAATTATTGTTGGATTATAAAAAATTATTGGAAGAAAAAGGATTTCATATTGAGGTTAAATTAGGATTTGGTAAACCAGGAAAAATCATTCCAAAAATAATTAATGAAGGCGATTACGATTTACTAATTATGGGAACACATGGGCATACAGGTTTCAAAGATTTGATTTTTGGAACAACGGTTGACAACGTTCGGCATAAAATAAACATACCTTTGTTTATAGTTAAGAATTAATTTTTTTTGGAGCTATTTCCAGCTATCCGTTGCAATCTTTTTTTAAATTCCCACGGGTTTAAACCCGTGGGAATTTAAAAAAAGGATTTCCACTACTATCTGGGCTAGAATCTGAATATCAAAAACATATATTAAAAGCAAAATGACTTTTTCAGAAGAGAATTATCTAAAGACAATATATCACATTACAGCTGCTTCAGGCGTTGAGGTAAGCACCAACGCTATTGCGGAGAAAATGGAAACCAAAGCTTCATCGGTGACAGATATGCTGAAGAAACTGGCTGAAAAAGAATTGATAGTTTACAAAAAATACCAAGGTGTTTTATTGACAGAAAAAGGAAAACTTTCAGCAAAAATGATTGTTAGGAAACACCGTTTGTGGGAAGTTTTTTTGGTAGATAAATTGCATTTCCCATGGGATGAAGTTCATGATATTGCGGAACAATTGGAACACATAAAATCGGAAAAACTTATTAATAAACTTGATGATTTCCTTGGTAATCCAACAGAAGATCCACATGGCGATCCAATTCCGGATGCGAACGGGAAAATCAATAAAGTAGAAAAACTGGTATTGGCAGAACTTGATGAAAACCAAACCGGAATTTGCATTGGTGTAAAAGATTCATCAACACAGTTTTTAAAATACCTGGATAAAAATCAAATCACATTGGGTTCTAAAATTACCGTTTTAGCCAAAGAAGAATTTGATTTGTCGTTGCGAATAAAAGTCGAAGAAAAAGCAGTCACAATTTCACATATAATTGCCAATAATCTTTATGTGAAAATTGTCTAGTGACAACCGCAATCGTCATCGCCACAGTTTTTCTTTGATTTTTTCTTCCAAAAAAACTTTCGGATTATAAAAACCAGGGCTACTGCAACTGCAAGATAAACTAAGATTTGTTGAGTATCCATTATTTTAGGAATTGATACGCAATCAGCGCAGTTATATAGGCAAATCCACTCATAAAAACCAGCTGAACCATTGGCCATTTCCAAGTATTCGTTTCCTTTTTAGTTACCGCTAACGTACTTGCACACTGCATCGCGAAAGCATAAAAAAGCAATAAGGAAACACCGGTGGCAAAGTTGAATATTTTGGTTCCATCGGCATGAACATCAGCCTGCATTTTACTTTTTATAGTGCTGTCATCGTTGTTATTTCCAACGCTATAAATGGTTGCTAATGTTCCGACAAAAACTTCACGAGCCGCAAAAGAGGTAACAACAGCAATACCAATTTTCCAGTCGTAACCCAAAGGTTTTATTACAGGCTCAATTGATTTTCCGATTATTCCAATGTATGAATTTTCAAGTTTGTATGTGCTGGTTAGGTTTTCAAGCTCTTCTTTTTCAAGAGTTTTGCCTTCCGTTTTTGCGTTATCAGCCACTATTTTTTCAGCATTTTTAAAAGAAGCATCCGGGCCATGTGAACCCAAAAACCATAGAATTATTGAAATCGCCAAAATGATTTTCCCAGCTCCAAAAACGAATGATTTTGTTTTTTCAATTACGTTAATGGCAACGTTTTTAAAAAGCGGCAATTTATAATTGGGCATCTCAACCACGAAATACGATTTGGTTTTAACCTTTAGGATTTTGTTTAAAATATAAGCTGAAAAAATCGCCATTCCAAAACCTAAAAGATACAAAATCATCAGCGTTGCACCTTGTAAACTGAAAAATCCAAATAGGCGTTTGTTTGGAATTATCAACGCAATTAAGATAGCATAAACGGGTAAACGCGCAGAACACGTTATGAAAGGTGTAACCAAAATTGTGATTAATCTTTCTTTCCAGTTTTCAATATTTCTGGCGCTCATAATTGCCGGAATCGCGCACGCTGTTCCCGAAATTAATGGCACAACACTTTTGCCTGAAAGTCCATAACGGCGCATGATTTTATCCATCAAAAATACTACGCGACTCATATAACCACTTTCTTCTAATACAGAAATAAAGAGAAAAAGAAATGCAATTTGTGGAATAAAAATTACGATTCCGCCAATTCCCGGAATGATTCCTTCGCTGATTAAATTGGTAAATTCTCCTGCCGGAAGATGCGTTTTTGCATAGTTCGCCAAATCGGCAAAAGATGTGTCAATAAAATCCATTGGAATACTTGACCAATCAAAAATAGACTGAAAAATCAGCAATAGAATTCCAAAGAAAATAGCATAACCAAAAATTTTATGCGTTAGCACTTTGTCTAATTTCGAACGTAAATCGGTAGCGTTTGTTGAGTCAATTGTTTGCCCAACTTTCAACGTGTCATTGATAAACTGGTAGCGTTTTATGGTTTCTTTTTGCTGTAGACGTTTTAAATCAGAATGTGATTTTGTGAATGAACTTCGGATTTCATTTCGTTCCAAATTCAAAAAATTCACATCTTGTGTAATAACCAACCAGAGCTTGTACAACAACTGATTTGGGAATGCATGTCGGAGTTTATTGAAATATTCTTCATCAATGCTTGAAGCATTCATGCAAGGTTCCGTTGATAATGATTTGTATGCGACGATTTGATTTTTCAGATCATCAATTCCATATCCTTTTCGTGTACTTACTAAAACAATTTTGGTTTTTAATTCTTCTTCAAGATGCGTAATATCGAGTGAAATTCCTTTGGCTTTCATTCTGTCTGCCATGTTAATGACAAGAATGGTCGGAATTTCTAAATCTTTTATCTGAGTAAAAAGTAAAAGGTTTCTTTTTAAATTTTCAATATCCGTAATTACGACAGCAACATCAGGAAAGAGTTTGTCGTTTTTATTGAGCAATAGTTCAATAACTACGTTTTCATCAATCGAACTTGCATTTAGGCTATAAGTTCCGGGTAAATCAAGAATGTTGGCTTTGATTGTATTGGTCAATTTGCAAAAGCCCAGTTTTTTTTCAACGGTAATTCCAGGGTAATTTCCAACCTGTTGCTTCAAACCTGTCAATTGGTTGAACACCGAAGTTTTTCCGGTATTTGGATTTCCAATTAAGGCAACATTAATGTTTTGGATGCTCATGCTTATTTATTTCTCCAGGATTTCAACTTCAATTTCACGAGCAGTTTCCTTTCTGATAGCCAAATGAGAACCATTATTTACATTCAGATAAATTGGATCGCCAAGCGGTGCGATTTGGATAATTTCCACAGTATTATCCGGGAAGCAACCCATTTCCAATAGCTTTAGCGGGATTTTGTCCAAATCAACATTGGTAATTATTGCGATATCTCCAATTTGTAATAAATCAACAGTAGTTTTCAATGCTTATTTAGATTGAATTAAGATTGCAAAAGTAACCATAAAAAAAGAAATTCAAATGATAATTATCAGTTTAACTACTTTTTATCATTCTCGCAGAGCCAATTGATATCGTCAATCAGGCGATTAATTTCTTCTTTTTTGGTACCATCATAAAATCCACGAACTCTTCTTTGAGCATCAACAAGCACAAAATTTTCGGTATGAACCATATCATATAATTCATCTGGCTTGCCCAATTTTACAGCTAGATAGGATTTTCGTGCCAAGCTGTAAATGTCTTTTTTATCGCCGGTAACCAGGTTCCATTTGGAATCAACAACACCTTTTTCGAGAGCATACTTTTTCAAAACAGGAACACTGTCAATTTCAGGAGTTACGGTATGCGAAAGCAGCATCACTTTTGGATTATTTAAAATAGCTTTTTGCACATCAACCATATTTGTGGTCATAATTGGACAAATAGATTGACAGGTAGTAAAGAAAAAATCGGCAACATAAATTTTGCCTTCGTAGTCTTTTTGTGTAATTACTTTTCCGTTTTGATTGATAAAAGAAAAGTCAGCAATTGTATGTGCGCGTGCAATATATTGAACCGTTGAGTCAACTAATTCCGGGTTAACATCTGAAGGATTATAAATAGGCAGCGTTTTACCTGGTTTTAAAACATTGTAAAACAACGAAATGGTTATGATAGAAAAAACAACAAAAGTCCCAATGAAAATCCTGTATTTCTTTATAAAATCGAGCATTCTTTTTTTGCAAAAGTACAAAAGCAAGTCATTCTTTGTAACATTTCGAAAATAATTAAGACATATAATTCTGTTAAAAAAATGTTTCTTTCATTAGAAACAATAAATTTGTACCAACTAAAAATAATTCAACTATTTATGAAGTTTACTATTCTCTCAAAAACATTGTTGACGGCTGCTGTTTTTACAAGCGCTATTCAAATCAATGCACAGCAAAAAAAACCGGGAATCAACTTGTCTTTAATGGACAAAACGGTGAGCCCAAAAAACGACTTTTTTAAGTTTGTAAATGGGACTTGGTTAAAAAACACAGAAATTCCAGCTGATAAAACGCGTTGGGGAAGTTTTGATGAATTACGTCAAAACACAGACAAAGATGCCTTAGCTATTTTAAATGATGCAGCTAAAAATCCAAAGTATGGTTCAAATACCGATCAGGGAAAAGCCATAAACATGTATAAAGCTGCGATGGATACTGTGGCAAGAAACAAGCACGGAATTGATCCTATCAGACCTTACTTAGCAAAAATCGATGCGGTTAAAAACATGTCAGATTTGCAAAAACTGATGATGCAGGAAGAAGCCAAAGGCGGTGGCGTTGGATTCTTTGGTGTTGGAATTGGAGCTGATGACAAAAACAGTAACAGAAATGTAGTAAGTCTTGGACCTGGAGGATTAGGTTTACCTGACAGAGATTATTATGTTGCAGATGATAAAGATTCTCAGGAAAAAAGAGCAAAATATGTTCTTCACGTAGCAAGAATGTTGCAATTTTTGGGTGAAAAACCAGAGCAGGCGAAAGCAAATGCCGATAAAATCTTAGCTTTAGAAACAGCAATGTCAAGCCCAAGGTTGGACAGAGTTGAAAGAAGAGATGCCAGAAAACAATACAATCCAACAGCTATTGCTGATCTGCAAAAAATGGTTCCGGCTATTGACTGGAATACATATTTATCAGAAGTTGGATTCAAAAAATTAGATACTATCATTGTAAGTCAACCTCGTTACATGGCTTCTTTGCAAAAGATTTTCACTGACAATAAAGTTGAGGATTGGAAAGAATACATGCGTTGGATGTTGTTAAGAGGTTCTGCTTCTACATTATCAACTGATATTGAAACAGCAAACTGGGAATTTTACGGAAAAACATTAACTGGTGCTTTGAAACAAAGACCACGTCATGAAAAAGCACTTCAGGTTGTTAATGGAACAGTTGGAGAAGCTTTAGGAAAACTATATGTTGAAAAAATGTTCCCGGCAGAAGCTAAAGGTAAAGCAGCCAAAATGATTAAAAACGTTATGCGTGCTTATCAAAACAGAATCAATAACTTAGTATGGATGTCGCCGGAAACTAAGGCAAAAGCTATTCAAAAATTAAATAGCTTAACAATTAAAATTGGATATCCTGACAAATGGAAAGACTATTCAGCTTTAACAGTTAAAAGCCCGGACGAAGGTGGAAGTTTTTTTGACAACGCAAGAAATATAGCTGAATGGAACTGGAAAAAAGATTTAGAAAAACAAGGAAAACCAGTAGATAAAACAGAATGGGGAATGTCTCCACAAACAGTTAATGCTTACTACAACCCATCTTACAATGAGATTGTTTTCCCGGCAGCAATTTTACAACCACCTTTTTATGATTATAAAGCTGACGAAGCTGTAAATTACGGTGGAATTGGAGCCGTTATTGGTCATGAAATTTCACATGGTTTTGACGATGAAGGTTCAAGATACAATGCAGAAGGAAATCTTGTAGATTGGTGGACTGAAGGAGATTTAACTCAATTCACAGCATTAGGAACAGCTTTGGCAGATCAATATTCTGCTTTAGAGCCTTTACCTGGAACTCATGTTGACGGTAAATTCACTTTAGGTGAAAACATTGGAGATTTAGGTGGAATTAATGCAGCTTACGATGGTTTGCAATTGTATTTAAAAGAAAATGGTAATCCAGGATTAATCGATGGATACACGCCAGAGCAACGTTTGTTTATTTCATGGGCTACAATATGGAGAAGTAAAATGCGTGATGAAGCTTTGAAAAATCAAGTAAAAACTGATCCGCATTCACCTGGAATGTACAGAGCTTATGTGCCATTGTTAAACTTGGATACATTCTACAAAGCGTTTGATATCAAACAAGGTGACGGAATGTATGTTGAGCCAAACAAAAGAGTTAAGATTTGGTAATCAAATTGAAATTATAAATAAAAAACCTCAAGTTAATCTTGAGGTTTTTTTATACTTTTTAATAAGGCAACGACACTAATGACTGCCCATGTTCCTTCGAGAATTACAAACGGCCAAAACCGAATAAGATAAGAAGAAAAACAAGCTATAGCACCGCCGAAAATATTTAAGATGTAGAATAAGTTTCCATCCTTTTTTATCAAAGAAAAAATATTCAGGAAATAAGCAATCAAAATAAGGCTGACGCCAATGGTTCCGATTATGTCGGTAGTATTCATAAGGTTGTATTTTGGAATTTATAGTTTAAAATCGTTTCTGTTTTATCACTCAGAATTGTTTTTCCAACAGAGATTTTTTCTTTATCAAATTCAGGTAAAGGCAATCCTAATTCTATAGCTTTTTGAGTGTAATATTCTTTTCTCGAAGGATGAAATGGTGCAACAGCATTGAACACTTCAACAAGCTCAGTGTGACAAATAATAGACTCAATAATACCAATACAATCCGTTTGATGAATTAAATTTATTGGTCCTTCAGGATTTTCAAGATTTTGCCGCCCGGCCAAAAAATGTATTGGATGGCGATTTTCTCCAATCAATCCGCCAAAGCGAACAATAGAAGTTTTAAAATTGGAATTGCTTTGCAAAAGATTTTCAGCTTCTACTAATTGCTTTCCGCTTTCGGTATCAGGTTGAAGTTTTGTGGCTTCTGTAATAATCGAATTGTCATCACCATAAACAGAAACAGAACTTATAAAAATAATTTTTTCAACAGTTGATTTTTCGATAAACGGAATTAGATTTTGAATTTTTTTTACAAAGTTTTCGCTTGAAATGCTTCGCAATTTTGGTGGAATATCAATTATCAGAATTTCTGAATTTTCCAGAAACGAATTGATTTCGCCTCTGATTTCGGTTTCAGATAATTCAATTTGAAAAGCCTGAATTCTATGATTTTCTAATAAAGAAATTTTCTCCAGAGAAGTCGTAGAACCTTTTACCGAAAAGCCATTTTTCAACAATGAATTCGCCAAAGGCAAACCCAGCCAACCGCAACCTAAAATAGAGATTTGCTTCATCATTTATTGAAACCAATTTGTTTTCGTTCTTTTTTGCTTCTTTTCTGTTTCTTCTTTTTGAAGAAGATGGTTTAATGCTTCATAAATGTCGCCAAATTTTTTGTCATATATGGTTTCTAAAACATTCAACTTTTCATTGAAATCTTTATGCTTAATTGCATATTTTCTTATCATTACAAATGTTCGCATAATGGCTATGTTGACATTTATAGCTATATCAGAATTTAAAATTCCGCTTAACATAGCAACACCTTGCTCAGTGAAAGCATACGGAGCAGTTCTAACATTTCTTTTTTCTTGGGATGCGGTCACAAATTGTGACCGCATAGTTGCCCATTCTTCTTGACTTAATTGAAACATAAAATCTAAAGGGAATCTTTTATAATTACGTTTAACAGCTTGATTGAGAACTTAGTCTGTATTTCATATAACTCAGCAAGGTCAAAATCTAACATTACTTTTAGATTTCTGATTTCGTAAATTTTGGATTGTAAATTTGCAACTTTCATATTCATGATTACATTAGCATATCTAATGTACGAATATTTTTATATTATATAATATATATATTTTACTTCAAACTATCAACTGCAACCGTCAAACTGTCTCTTCGTTCATAATAGTTCCGCATTGCCGGTGTTTCTGTTGGTAATATTGGCGATGGTTTTATTTTTTGTTTGATAATTATTGCATCGTTCAACACAAATGGCGTTGGAATCATTCCGGATTTTCTTTGCTTCATTTTTATCAAAGGATTTGCCAGCAAATCAAATGAGCTTTCCATTAAATCTAAATCCATTTTTTGTGATTTTGAAGTTGAGAATTCCAATTCAAGCGGAAGATTACCGACAACATAATAGGTCAACAATTTATCCGAAGTTTTGGAAGCAATATTGCTCTTAAAATCTATCGATTGTACGCCATTGGCTTTTAAATTATGAATTTGACTATCGTTGTTTACAAAAATGTCGTAACGATTTACATTTCTGTTTGGCGTGATTTTTATTTTGTACAAATGCTGGTTTCCTTTTATCGTATCCCGAAGAAATTCAATCGTTGGTCTTGGAATATTTTTGATTGGCGCATCAGCCATAAAAGTATATTCCGATCCATATTTGCTATACAATTTATACGAATTTAAAGCAGTAGCTGACTTTGGCTTTTTACCTAAATAAGTTTTTGTCCATTCGTCAGGATTGGTATCGTAAGTTGCCCAATTTGCTTTGTTGATATCAGCATTTAAAATATACACCAAACTGTTTGGTTTTGCTTTTTCATTGGTATAAGCCGAAGCCTGATGCGCTTTGATAAAAAATCCAATCGAAACCAAAATGAAAACTATTGCCCAAATTCCTTTTTTGGCATACGAACCAAAAATTGGTAATAACAAGGTAAAACTCAATACTGTTAAAACAGCGCTTCCAACCAGAATTTTTAATCCCAAACCAATTGGAAACATTTGAATAAACGGCACCAAAATAATCAGCGTTGGAATAGCCAATAAACAATTCAAAATCCAACCTGATTTTTGTGTAAGCACATAAAACCCCAACATCAGTGAACTGGCAATAACCGGAATAATCAAAAATCCTGCACCTTGCAGTTTAAAAGCAATTCCAAGATTGATAAGCAGCCACACAAATAACGGCGCTATCAATTGACTCATTTCCGGATTTCGTTTGCCGTCATTATGATAAAACAAAAAGCAAACAGCAATTGTCAAACTCACAAAAGCATAAATATAATCGTGACCATTATATGTAAATCCGTGAAGTATGTCGTTGTATTGCGGATAAAAACTCAGCAGCAATTTCCAGCCAACATAAGTCACCAAACCGGCAGTTACAAGCGAACCTAAAAGCGGCACAAATCCTTTGATGATTTCGTCCAAGCGCAAAGCACGCTTACCCAAACCAACAAAAACAAAGATAAAAAACAAACCAAAAGCAATAATCAGCATCGGTAAAATCCAGCCAAAAGGATAGCTCACAAAACCAAACGGAACATTGAAATAAATTTCGTCATCAGTAGAATTCAAATCTGTCAGGTCAGCATTTGAAAAATAATTCAGCAATGGAAATAAATAACTTCCCTGGTGCGCCAGGGTTTTTGGATCAAGATTTTCATATTTGTCCTGAGCCGTGTGATAGTTAAAATGGCTGTCGATAAAAGCAAAATTGTAACCCTGAATTTTTCCCTGCTCTCTAAAAACGGTCAAATCGGTATCGTTTGGCAACATTTTATAAATGCTATACATCAACGAATTGGAAACAGGATAACTTGCATTTCCGGCTTTGAATGCATCAACCATTTTGGCGTTTCCTTCATTTGTTTCCATCAGCATATAACTCGGACCGGAACTTCCGCGCGCTTCAAAATTCAATACCAAACCAACTTCTTTTGCCAGTTTATGTTGCGTCACAAAAAGAGCGGCACCATTCAGGCCTAATTCTTCGGCATCGGTAAAAAGAATAATGATATCATTTTTATGAGGCGTTTTGTTGTGTAAAAAAGCACGAACACTTTCCATTATTGTGGCAACTCCGGAAGCATCGTCGCTGGCACCTTTTGAATAAGAATGCGGCGCCGAATCATAATGTGAAAGCAGTAATAATGCTTTGGTGTTTTTGGAGCCTTTTATTTTGGCTAAAATGTTTTTCGACTTTACCAACGTTCCTTTTTCGGTCATGGTAAAACCTTCCTGAATCGACGTTTCTAACCCTAAATCCTGTAATTCTTTTTGAAGGTAATTGGCAATAATCTCGTGGTTTTTGGAACCGACATAATGAGGTTTTTTTGAAATTTCTTTTACAGTCGACAAAGCTCTTTTAGTAGAAAATTCCGAAAGTGGCGCTTCGGTTTGGTCATAATCCTGCGGCATCATAAAGAAGAAAATGCCGAATATCAATGCGACAAGCACTAATAATGAAAGTAGGGAAGTATCGTTTTTTCTCATAGAGATAAAATTAATGTTCTTTTTTCACTAACATATAAAAATCGTTATCCAAAACTCGATAACCCTGGTCGTACACAAAATAATAAGTGTTACCAGTTCCGGTATTTAGTATGTTGGTAAAAAAATCAAAATCAAAACCTTTGCTTAACAGTTTGGTTTTGGTGGTTTTTGATTTCCCTTCCAGATTGAGGTTTGACAAAATACGGTAATTTTTGCGTAACTTGTTATTGATGTTCCGCATATAATTTGTGCTGTCTTTATTTATTTTGTTGTTAAAGGCGTTGCGGCAGCCATCACTGCAGAACTTTTTGTCCTCGCGACCAACAATTTTTTCACCACATTCTAAGCAGGTTTTATTCATAATTATTTCAATTTTTTCAAACTATATAAATCATGTCTTCTGTCTTTAATGGTTTGAACACTTCCGTGCTCGTGTAATTCTTTTAATAAATCTATGTCTACATCAACTATTAAAGTCATTTCTGTATTTGGAGTTGCTTCGGCTTTGATACCATTACTGGGAAACGCAAAATCACTTGGGGTAAAAACAGCCGCTTGTGCATATTGAATATCCATGTTGTTTACTTTTGGTAAATTACCAACACAACCTGCAATAGCAACATAACATTCGTTTTCAATTGCCCGTGCCTGAGCACAATGTTTTACTCGGGTATAGCCATTTTGAGTATCAGTCAAAAAGGGTACAAATAGAATATTCATTCCTTGATCAGCCATTAATCGAGATAATTCAGGAAACTCAACATCATAACAAACCATAATTCCAATTTTTCCACAATCGGTGTCAAACGTTTGGATAATATCGCCACCTGTAATTCCCCAATGAAACACCTCGTTGGGAGTGATATGAATTTTTTTATATATTTCGTTTGTTCCGTCTCTTTTACACAGAAATCCGGCATTATACAAAATACCATTTTCTAAATAGGGCATGCTCCCGGATATGATATTTATATTATATGAAATGGCAAATTCCTGGAATTTCTTTTTGATAGGATCAGCATGTTTGGCTAATTCCCGAATCGCATCGGCTTCTGAAAGATGATTGTAATCAGCCATTAGTGGAGCAGTAAAAAGTTCTGGGAATAAAGCAAAATCACTTCCGTAACCCGAAACGGCATCAATAAAAAATTCAGCTTGATTAAAAAATTCCTCTAAATTGTTGAGTGAGCGCATTTGCCACTGTACCAATCCCAACCGTATAATACTTTTTGTGGCATTAATATACTGTGGACTTTCATCATAGTAAATATTGTTCCATTCTAGCAATACTGCAAATTCTTTTGATTTTTTATCATCTTCTAAATAATTTTTCATAACACGCATTACGTGAAAATCATTACTCAGCTGAAAAGATAAAACAGGATCATGTAATTCTTTCTTTTTTACTTTTTCAATATATTCTTTTGGGGATAGTTCGTCAGCATACTTGCCATAGTTTGGAATTCGGCCTGCAAAAACTATCGATTTTAAATTCAATTGTTCGGACAGTTCTTTTCTGGCATCATATAATCTTCTGCCTAATCGCAAACCTCTATAATTTGGATGAATAAAAACATCAATACCGTACAGTATTTCTCCACTGGGATTGTGCGTAGAAAAGGTGTAATTGCCTGTAATTTTTTTATAATCATGATTTTTATCAACCAAATCCTCAGCAAGTATTAAAGAAAGGGCAGAACCAACAACTTTATCATCAACAACAATTACTAATTGTCCTTCAGGAAAAATATCGAGTAACTTTTCAATTTGTTCTTCTTTCCAGTAGCTATTTTCCATCCCAGGATAAGCTTCAATCATGGAGTTTTTTAGTTGCTTGTAATCTTCAACTTGTAAATTTCTTAATTCTACGGATTTAATCTCCTGGCTCATAATTAATTGATTTTCAACAAATATAATACAAATAATTCCGTTTACAAACGTTTACAAACAATTACAACCGAAAGTAAATGGTAAGTTACCGAATAATTTATTTCAATCGCCACAACTTTGCCTCGTTGATTTGAAACAACAATCTCAAACAACAAAAGTATTTTTAACAATAACATTTGAATTTTAAACGCCATGAATGCAATGAAAAACAAAGTACAGTTAATCGGTCACGTTGGTCAAGAACCAGAAATCAAAACTTTTGATGGAGGAAAAAAAGTAGCAAACATCAGCCTTGCTACAAATGACAGTTACACAAACGCCAAAGGCGAAAAAGTGGAAGACACCCAATGGCACAAAGTAAAAGCATGGGGAAAACTTGCAGAGATCATCGAAAAGTATGTAACTAAAGGAAAAGAAATTTGCGTTGAAGGAAAGCTAACCTATAGCGATTATATCGACAAAGATGGAGAGAAAAGGTATGTGACTGAAATCGTTATTAGCGACCTTCTTTTATTGGGGAAATAATTTTCAAAACAGAAGTTATGAATATCAAGGTATTTAATATTCGTCTGGCGAAAGAATTCTGTCAAATGGATCAGGAAATAATGAATCAGTTTCTGGATTCTGTAGATGTGAAATTAGCTTCTACAAATTTTGTCACAACAGGAACAAAAGACTTTTGGTCAGCAACAGTTTTTTATGTCTCAAAGGGCAGGAAAAAAGAAAATAACCCAGCTAAATTTTCTGAAGAAGATTTGTCACCAAACGAACAGAATCATTTTAATGCACTTCGTCAGTGGAGAAATGATTTAGCAAAAAAGTTAGATTGGTCATCTTTCAGAATTTGTCATAATTCTCATTTGGCAGCAATTGCAAAAGCAAATCCGCAAACGTTATCTG
>NZ_JBDSMB010000083.1:0-8623 GCF_039916025.1 Flavobacterium sp. | reverse complement strand
GCTGGTTTTACGATGAGATATAATTTTGGAAACTAACAGTTAATTTTCAATAAAAATTACAATATCAAATCATATCTTTACGGTCTAAATTTAATATCAAATGAATATACCAAGCAATTTAAAGTATACTAAAGACCACGAATGGGTTTTGATTGAGGGCGATACCGCCACTGTTGGAATCACTGATTTTGCACAAAAAGAGTTGGGCGACATTGTTTATGTTGAAGTAGAAACTTTAGACCAAACATTAGATAAAGACGAAGTTTTTGGAACTGTTGAAGCAGTAAAAACTGTTTCTGATTTGTTCCTGCCTTTGTCTGGAGAGATTGTTGAATTTAATGAAGAATTAGAAAGAAATCCTGAAGATGTAAATGCAGATCCTTACGGAAAAGGCTGGATGGTGAAAATCAAATTTACAAACGCTGCAGAAGTAGAAGAATTACTTTCGAGTGATGCTTACAGACAACTCATTGGTGCTTAAAAAAGCAATACTCGGTTTAGCTATAGGCTGGACTGTTTTGATTGCTGTTTTGTGTTTAGTCAGGTTCACCGATTTACCTTCATTTGGAGTTTCAGGAGCAGACAAGTATGTTCACTTTACGCTTCATTTTGTTTTCACAATGCTTTGGGGATTTTATCTTTGGCTAAACCCAAATGAAATGACAATAACCAAAATAGTGCGTGTTGTTATCATCTCACTTTGTTACGGAATACTAATTGAGATTTTGCAGGAAGCATTTACCACAACACGACATGCAGATATATTTGATGTGTTGGCAAATGGTACAGGAGCAACAATAGCCTTAGTATTATTTGTTTTGATTAAAAAGCGAAAACAGCAAACAACCAGATAATAAAGATTGTCCCGTCTCGTTACATGACAAGACGGGATTTTTTTTACTTTTATCCCATGAATACAAATGAATATCTTGAATCGATATATTTAAAGAAAATGAAGAAAACGCTACCATTTTTAATACTGTTTTTTTTGACTAATGTGATTAATGCGCAGTCTGTACAAAAAGCAACCGAAAGATTTCCTGTTTTTCCATCATGCGAAAACCTACAGTTTCAGGCATTAGAAACCTGCTTTAATAATCAGGTACAGGATTTTGTGTACAATAATTTTAAAGTGCCCGAAAATCTGAAACAGAATAATTTCAAAGGCAGTGTCACTGTTCTTTTTGAAGTCGATGATACCGGAAATTTCAAAGTGCTATATGTTGATGCTATCGATGAGTCTTTAGTTGCTGAAAGCAAAAGAGTGTTTGCGCAATTCCCAAAGATATCTCCGGCAACCTATAACGGAAGGCCAACGTATGCTAAATACACTATCAAAATTGCTATTCCTTTGCAAAGTGTAGCCGAAATGCAGGCACAAAAAGAAGCAGAGGCTTTGGCAGAAAAAGCGTCAAACGTATACAAGCCAAATAACAAACAGCTTACAGAATTAGACAGCATCAAGTATAAGAAATTTGAAAATCCACAGTTTGAAAGCCATATCAATATTCCATTTTCACACAGTTACTATTCGCAGTTTGATCATGAAATGAATTTGGTTGGAGCCAATAATCATACAGGTTCAAAGCCTTTTTCTTATGCAGATGTTTCTAAATATTATAATCTAAAGGAAGAAAATCAAAAGTTGTTGAAAGGCAAAAAAGAATGGTTTGGCAGAAAACTTTGGGATGAAAGCCTGGTCGAAATTCAGGGTGAAGATTATTGGTTTACGCTGAATCCTATTTTTGATATTCAATTAGGGAAAAGCGATCCAAGCGTTTCTTCTTATACTTATATAAACACACGCGGAATTCAGTTCAATGGTGGTTTGGGAAAAGAATTGAATTTCACGACAACCATTTATGAAAGCCAGGGACGATTTGCAGATTATTTCAATCGTTATGCAGAATCTATAAAACCTGCTGGTGGAGATCCCGCAATTATTCCGGGAATCGGCATTGCCAAGCCTTTCAAATCGGATGCTTATGATTTTCCTTTGGCGGAAGCCAATTTATCTTATACGCCAAGTAAATTCATCAATCTGAATTTGGGTTATGGCAAGAATTTTATCGGAGATGGTTATCGCTCTTTGTTGTTGAGTGATGGCGCGAGTCCGTATCCTTATTTTAAACTGAACACTACTTTCTGGAAAATAAAATACACCAATCTTTACACTTGGCTCAAAGATGTTCGTCCCGAAGCTACGGTTGACAGAACTTATGCAACCAAGTTTGCTGCCAGCCATTATTTGAGTTTGAATATTACAAATCGTTGGAATATTGGTTTGTTCGAATCGGTGATTTGGACCAATAAAAACAATCGAGGTTTTGATATGAGTTTTGTGAATCCAATTATATTTTACCGTACGGTTGAGTTTACTTCTTCAGCACGAACAGGTAATGCTTTATTGGGCTTGACAACTAAAGTTAAATGGAACAATCAAATCAATTTTTACGGACAGTTTTTGCTAGACGAGTTTTCATTGGATGCAGTAAAAGCAGGAAACCAAAGCTGGAAAAATAAATTTGGATACCAACTGGGAGCCAAATACTATAATGCGTTTAACATCAAAAATTTATTGTTGCAGGTTGAATACAACCATGTGCGTCCTTATGTGTATTCGCATACTGATGCCATTACCAACTATGGTCACAACAACCAAAGTTTAGGACACCAATGGGGCGGAAATTTCAGGGAATTTATCGCTATTGTGCGTTATCATAAAGGAAGATATTTTGCAGATGCTAAAGTTACTTTTGGCGAACGCGGATTGGATTTTAACAGCGATACCGATACGTTTAATTACGGAAGCAATATCTACTTGAGTTATAACGATAACAGACCATACGATACTGGTGTGAGCATTGGACAAGGAAACAAAACCAACATTTTCATCACCGATTTACAAGCAGGATATTTGGTAAATCCTGCAACGAATATGAAACTGTTTGCGAGCCTTATTTATAGAGATTTTAATCCGGCAACCGAAACAGCAACCGCTTTCAAAGAAAGCACGACTTGGTTCTCGATAGGATTGAGATGTGATATTTTCAACTGGTATTTTGATTATTAATAGTTGAATAAACAGAAACAAAAAACCCATCAAATTGATGGTTTTTTTGTTTTATACAACTTGTCGGATTTAACAATTTAAAAGATTTGAATCAGCTTTTAAAAAGTATATTTGCCGCAACAATAAAAACAAAATAAGATGAAAACAATGAAGAACATGCTATTGTTCTTTTTAATGCTGTCTGTATTTACAGTTTCGGCACAAAAAAAGAAAGTAGCAGTAGTGACTTTTTATGCTAACAAAGTAATCGATTTTACAGAGATTGCAGGTGATAAACTTACCGAAAGCGTAGCCAAGAAAGTATTTGATTTGAGAGACAATCCAAAGTTCAACCTACAGCCAATTTTAAACAAATACCACGATGCATTTTTTACGGAATATGCTAAGTCATTTCCTTTTGATTTGATACCGGAAGCAGATGTTGTAAACAGTGATGCTTACAAAAACTTTGTGCCAAAATTCCAAATGGATAAATTTCAGGCAAATGATTATTTGGTTTACAATGGTTACAAATACATTTATGATGGTCCGGCAGCGGCTGCAAATGAAGAAGGTATTGCAAAAGCAATGGCTGATGGTATTCAGGCTGATGGAGTGATGTTTGTTCATATCGATTTTGCTTTTGAAAAAGGATTTGGTATTGGAGGAACATCAACATTAAAAGTAAAAGCGTTTACCCGAATTTCAGCGTATAACAAAAAAGGAGAAAAACTTTTTGTAATCAATGAAAATGAGCGTTCAAAGAAAACCATGGTAATGGTTGGCGGCGTTCCGGTACTTGACGTAGATAAAATCCTTCCAAACTGCGAAAGTGCTTTAGAAGAATTAATGGGTGACTTAAACAAAAGAATCCAGAAAATCGTAAAGAAAACAGAAGCTAAATTGTAGTCGAAAATATACTGTTTAAAAAAGCACTCTTGAAAATGAGTGCTTTTTTTGTTTAGCTTTGTTTGGTGTGGATTGCAAATCTACATTATTGGATATTATTGAAAAAGAAACAAAATGGGAAAAAGAAGTTTATCTGCATTATTATGTTTGTTTGTAATTTTAATTATTGTCAGTTGTGGAACTTCTAAACAGCCAGATGAAAAATATTTAACATCCAAAAACAAAGTTCTTAATATTAAAGAATTCAATTCTGTCTTCCTCCTAAAAAGTATTAGTCAGTCGGGTTCCGATACCACATACATTTTATCAGCTAAAAAAGATATTTTGAAAAAGGCAAAGTTACCCTATTCATTTAGCAATGATGCGCATGAACTAATAGTAGATGGAGTTTATAATTTTCAATTGTCACCCGTTAGATTTCGTAGTAGTTCAATGGAAAACTTGGGTGTATATCTTGTTTTTGATAATGATACTTTGTACAAAGGTGCAAACTCCAATGGAAGAAAATATTTTCTTTCACATAATAGTATCGGACTTTTGATTGAGAATAAGTAGAAAAAGGAATTTTAACATGACCGAACTCAAACAGTAATGTTTCAGAATTAACAATAATTTTTTAGAGAGCTGGGACTTAAAATAATCATCAATTTTTCTCCATTTTTTTTTGTCAAATCGTTTTCTATAAAGTTCAAGATAGCGCGGATTTGCAATCCGTGCCTTTTGAAAATGTACACATAAACTATAATTAGATTTATAGTGTTTCGTTTAGTTTTGTTAAAAACTAAGAAGTATGTCAACCAAATACAAAGCTACCACAACTGAAGAAGCTTATTTTATAACCATTACAACAGTTGGTTGGGTTGATGTTTTCACAAGACTCAATCAAAAGTATGTAATCGTAAAAGCTCTAGAGCATTGCCAACAAAATAAAGGTTTAGAGATTTATGCTTATTGCATTATGAGTAGTCATATTCATTTGATGTGTAAAGCAACTGATGGTTTTATATTGTCAGATGTAATGCGGGATTTTAAAAAGTTTACGGCAAAGAAAATTATTCAGACTATTATTGATGAACCTGAAAGTAGAAGAGAATGGATGTTGGACTATTTTCAAAAATCATGTGAGGATTTGAAAAGAGAGCAACAGTATAAAGTATGGCAAAATGGTTATCATGCTGAACTTGTAGAAACCAATTGGTTTATTAAGCAAAAAGTAAATTACATTCACAATAATCCTGTTGCTGAAAAAATAGTGACGTTGCCGGAAGATTATTATTTTAGTTCGGGGAGAAATTATGCTGGATTGGAGAATGACTTGGAAGTTATTTTGTTAGATTTGTTTTGAAGAAAGTTGTGAGCACGGATTGCAAATCCGCGCTATCGGAGGAATTATGCTGGATTGGAGAATGACTTGGAAGTTATTTTGTTAGATTTGTTTTGAAGAAAGTTGCGAGCACGGATTGCAAATCCGCGCTATCAGGTTCTTTAAGACCTGACAGATTTGTTTTTTATAATGAGTTTTTTGTTAGCTTTGTTTTGAAAGTGTCCGATAGCGCGGATTTGCAATCCGTGCTGTAACAATAAAATAATCCTCTATTTTCTCCATTCTTTTTTTGTCAAATCGTTTTCTATAAAGTACCTTTGCGGCAGTTTTTAAAACTTTGATGAACGCTACCGCCAACACATTTTCCTTCAAACAAATTGCGATTGATTTTAAAGAAATCACCAAAGCTGGTTTAGCTGTCAGCGTGGTCTTTTCTTCCATTGCAGGTTATTTGCTTGGCGTACTCGACTTTCATGATTTAAAAGTCACGACTTTGCTTATGTTAGCCATTGGTGGTTACTGTATGGTTGGTGCTTCGAATGCATTCAACCAAGTCATCGAAAAAGATCTTGACGCTTTGATGGACAGAACCAAAAACCGTCCGGTTGCTTCAGGAAGAATGTCTCCTAATAGAGCATTATTCATAGCCAGTTTATTAACCATTGTTGGATTAATTTTACTTTACAATATCAATCCAAAATCGGCTATGTTTGGCGCGATTTCTATTTTTCTATACACCAGCGTTTATACACCGTTAAAACAATACACACCGCTTTCGGTTTTTGTCGGAGCTTTTCCGGGCGCGATTCCATTCATGTTGGGTTGGGTTGCTGCTACGAATAATTTCGGCATTGAAGCCGGGACACTTTTCCTGATACAATTCTTTTGGCAGTTTCCTCATTTTTGGGCGATTGGCTGGTTTCTATATGAAGATTACGAAAAAGCAGGATTCTTTATGTTGCCAAATGGAAAGAAAGATTCATCTACTGCGTTGCAGATAATATTATATTGTTTTTGGTTGCTAATAGCTTCGTTGTTGCCTTTTGCAATGAATTACCTTATTGTTAAACCGAGATTACTTCTTTCGCCCGTAGCTGCCGTAATGGTATTTTTGCTTGGACTTTGGATGATTATTTATGCCGTAAAATTATACAAAGAAAGAACTTCAAAAGCAGCAAGAACATTGATGTTAGTGAGTGTTTCTTATATATCTTTGCTGCAATTGGTTTATATTATTGATAAATTTTTAAGATAGTTTGCTTATGACAATGACTGCCCTGGAACATAAAGAAAGAAAAGCAAGATCAGCAAGATTACTTTTGTTGTTTGCTATGGGAAGCATGACGATGATGTTTGCCGGAATAGTGAGTGCTTTTGTAGTGAGTAAATCAAGAGAAGACTGGATGAAAGACTTCCAGTTGCCAACTGCTTTTTATTTTAGTACACTTGCAATTATATTGTGCAGCCTTACATTTCATTTGGCCAAAAAAGCCATTCAGAAAGATAACAGAACCGCAACATCAAATTTACTATTACTTACTTTAGCCTTGGGAATTTCTTTTGTGATTTTTCAATTTAAAGGCTTCGGGCAATTGATGGACAGCGGCTATTTTTTCGCCGGACCGGAGAGTAATATTGCGACAACTTTTCTATACGTAATTGCAACGGTTCACCTGGTGCATCTTGCTGGAGGATTAATTTGTCTTTTAATCATAATTTATAATCATTTTAAACAAAAATACAATTCAGGTCAATCGCTTGGAATTGAGCTTGGTGCAATGTATTGGCACTTTCTTGATTTCTTATGGATTTGTTTGTTTTTGTTTTTATATTTCTTTAAATAAGAAAAAAAATCTAAATTTGGGAACTTTTTAACTTATAACTTTTATGGGAGCTACGGGTACAACTGAAAATAAAATTGAAAATACTTGGGGAGGCGGTAACGAGCCAATGGGAGCAAGTTATGGCAAATTGATGATGTGGTTTTTCATCATATCGGATGCTTTAACCTTCTCTGGTTTTCTTGCTGCGTATGGTTTTTCAAGATTTAAATTTATCGATAATTGGCCTATTGCCGACGAAGTGTTTACTCACTTTCCGTTTATGCATGGTGTAGAAGCACCAATGTATTATGTGGCATTGATGACTTTTATTTTGATTTTCTCTTCTGTAACTATGGTTTTAGCTGTTGATGCCGGTCATCACATGAAAAAATCTAAAGTTGCTTTCTATATGCTATTGACTATTCTTGGTGGTTTAATCTTCGTTGGTTCACAAGCCTGGGAATGGAAAAACTTCATTAAAGGTGAATATGGTGCTGTAGAAACTAAAGGTGGAAGTATCATTCAATTCGTAAACAAAGAAGGCGAAAGAGTAAAATTGGAAGATTTTGCTATTCATCTTCCTGGTCAAAGAGAAGAATTGACAAGACATGACGGAAAATGGTTCATGAAAGATGAAGATGCACTAACAACCTATTCTGTTGCAGAAGTGCAGGCTGGTTTCAAAGCGCATCCTGAATTGTTAATCAGAACAGAAAAAATCTATAGAGATACTGCCGAAGATAAAGCGAACAAAAAGCTTGAGCCGGGATTAAATCATAACAAAAGAAGAGAAATCCTAACAAGAACTGAATCTGAAATAATGGTAGCGAATAGTGCTATTGTTGTTGAAGGCGCTAACCTGAAACACAACGAATACGGAAGTAAATTATTTGCTGATTTCTTCTTCTTTATTACTGGTTTCCACGGTTTCCACGTATTCTCGGGAGTTATCATCAACTTTATTATTTTCTTAAACGTTGTTCTAGGAACATATGAGAAAAGAAGAACCTATGAAATGGTAGAAAAAGTTGGACTTTACTGGCACTTTGTCGATTTAGTTTGGGTATTCGTATTTACATTCTTCTACTTAGTTTAATTTTTTTATAAAATTTATATTATGTCACACGACCACGCACACGAGCACGTATCAAATACAAAAAGAATCTGGATGGTTTTTGCACTTTTGTCTGTAGTAACTACGGTTGAGGTGTATTTAGGAATTACAAGACCAAGTTTCTTATTCATGAATAACTTTTTTAGCATGAACCTATTAAACTGGGTATTCATCTTATTAACGCTTTACAAAGCATACTACATTGTTTGGGCTTTCATGCACATGGAAGGTGAAAGAAGTAGCTTGCGTTGGTCAGTCGTTGCGACTGTTATTTTCCTTGTATTATATTTATTATTTATACTTCTTGTTGAAGCAGATTACATTTTCGAGGTTTTTAAAAATGCCACAATCAAGTGGAATTTTTAACACTATATTAATTCAAAAAAAGTCCCGTCGAGTTA
>NZ_JBDSMB010000082.1:0-58201 GCF_039916025.1 Flavobacterium sp. | reverse complement strand
CTCCTTTATTTTGTGCTTTTCTGATTTTTTTGAAAAGATTGGAAGAATACACAAAATCAGTTATCGCTTCGTTATCCGTTTTGAAAATATCTTTTTTTGTTCCTTCCCAAGCTAAAATACCTTGTTTTAGGAAGATTATTTTTTCGCCAATTTCCATCACAGAGTTCATATCGTGCGTATTGATTACAGTAGTAATATTGTACTCAACAGTGATTTCATGAATCAGGTTGTCAATAATTATAGCAGTTTTTGGATCAAGGCCAGAATTCGGTTCGTCACAAAAAAGGTACTTCGGGTTGTTTACAATCGCACGAGCAATCGCTACACGTTTCTGCATTCCACCTGAAAGTTCCGAAGGTTTTTTATGATGCGCTTGTGTCAAATCAACTCTTTTAATTACAAAATCGACACGCTCTTTAATTTCGGCAGCGGTTTTGTTAGTAAACATTCTTAAAGGGAAACCAACATTTTCTTCAACAGTCATGCTGTCAAAAAGTGCACTTCCCTGAAAAACCATCCCGATTTCTGTTCGTAAATTTCTTTTTTCATCATCTGTAAGTTCGCTATAAATTCTGCCGTCAAAAGCAATAGTTCCCTTATCGGGAGTATGAATCCCAAGTAAACTTTTAAGCAACACCGTTTTTCCGGAACCACTTTGCCCGATGATAAGATTGGTTTTTCCGGTTTCAAAAGTGGTTGTAATCCCTTTTAAAACTTTGGCGTCGCCAAAAGATTTTTCAACATTTTTTACTTCTATCATTAGGTTAAAAGTAATTGCGTTAATATATAATTTGTCAGGATTATCAGAACAGATGTCCAAACAAACGAAACTGTACTTGCCTTACCAACTTCCAAAGCACCGCCTTTCATATAATAACCGTGAAATGATGGAATTGTAGCCAAAAGTAAAGCGAAAATAAATGTTTTGATAAAAGCATAAGCAATATGAAACGGAATAAACTCCATTTGAAGACCACTTACAAAGTCAGTACTGTTTCCAAAACCGCCATAAACACTGGCGATAAAACCTCCGGCAATCCCTAAAAACATCGCAATTCCAATCACAAAAGGATAAAGTAGCAACGCGATTAATTTGGGAAAAACCAAATAATTCAATGAGTTTACACCCATAACTTCAAGCGCATCAATTTGCTCGGTAACCCGCATCGTTCCAATACTTGACGTAATAAACGAGCCCATTTTCCCGGCCATGATTATAGAGATAAAAGTTGGTGCAAATTCCAGGATTATAGACTGTCTGGTTGCAAAACCAATAAGGTATTTTGGAATTAATGGGTTGGTCAAATTCAATGCCGTCTGAATCGCTACAACACCGCCAACGAAAAAAGAAATGAATGCTACGATTCCGAGTGAGCCAATAATCAAATCATCAATTTCTTTGAAGATTAATGTCCGCATTACTGACCATTTTGTGGGCTTTCTGAATATTTCAGCAAGCATCAAAAAATATCTTCCGATTTGCGATAAATAACGGACTAGCATCATAGGTTTAAAATAATGTCAAAAATAACTATAAGTTATGAGTTATGAGTTATGAGTTGTGAGTTTTTTTGGGCGTTTCCCTTTCACTGAAACTAGTTCAGCGTAAAGGGTCAGGCTATCCGCTGCAATCTTTTGTTCGGCTGTCGTTGCTTTCCGAAAGTTTATTTACAGTCACAAAAGGATTTTCACTTCTATCCCTAACGCAGTTAATTTATACCTGACTGCCACTGGCAGTCCTCCTCTTAATATCAAATCTAACGCAACTAACTAAAACAGCTTTTCTTTCATCTTTTTCCAACGATAGTTTCGGATGAATTTGGCTTGTTCGTCTGTTACCAGAAGTGATTTTTTTGCTGATTTTGCTTTCCAAAAGCCATTTATATAATCAAGGAATAATAATGGTTTTCCTTTTCGCATCGCTAATTTTAAGGATGCAATTGACGTAATGAAAAATCCATAGCCCAAACTGTAGAAAGCTTCACCTTGTTTGTAACGCGCGGTTTTATTATAATTAGCGCCAGTTGGCTTTAGGTGTTTTACTTTCAAAGTTTCATCGGTGACAACCTTCCAATCATAAAATTTGCAAAGCAATTCATCAACGGTGTCCCAACCCATAGCTGGTTTTAATCCGCCAATTTGTTTAAAGCATTCTTTTCTGTAGGCTTTGAATGCACCACGAATATGATCTTTATCGGTCAGGTTTTCCAAAATCCAATCACCATTTTTCTCGATATAGGCAAAGCCGCCTGCCATTCCGATTTTAGTGTCGGATTCAAAATGTTTGATAATGGTTTCAAAATAATTGTTTGGAAAAATCAAATCTGCATCTGCTTTTACCATGAAATCGTAATTTTCATCCAAAGTTCCCAAACCTTTCTGAAACGCCTGAATTACTTTGCTTCCGGGTAAATGAACCGCCTCTGAAGTTTTATTGACTAATGAAATAAATGGATAATCTTTGGCGAAAGTCAAAACAATTTCAGCAGTTTTATCGGTCGAATTGTCATTGACCACAACTATTTTCTTAGGCAAAACCGTTTGTTCCACCAACGATTGTAACGTTAGAGTAACAAATTTTTCTTCGTTATAAGTCGGTATGACAATATAGTAGTTCATTGACTAATCACTATTTACTAATTAATAGTCACTCTTTCGGCATAAACCATATAATAACGCGGCGTAAAATTTCGCAATAATGGACGGAAACCAAGTTTTTTAACCGGATGTGTAAACTTTTGACGGTCGATTATCTTCCAGCCTGTTTTTTCTAACAGCCAATCCAATTGCCAATCTTCAAATTCGTGGTAATGCCTGTCCCATTTATCTGTTTTGCTTCTGTAAGCAGGAGAAAACCATAATCGCAACGGAATTGAAATCAATAATTTGTCACACTTTACGTTTTCTAAAATGGTATATGGATTTAATAAATGTTCAAAAATTTCAAAACCGGTAAAGACTTTATAGGTTTCATTTTGTAACGCTGATTGATCGTTGTCTAAATCTTCACCTTTCGTATTGATAACGGTATAGCCATTATCTTCCATGATTTTTGAAAACGGATTTGAAACACCAAGATCAAAAATGGTTTCTGAAGTTTTAACGTGTTTTTTTAGAAATGCTAAAGTTAAAGTAAAGCGTTTGCTTGGATATGTCTTCTCGTACATGGAAATGGAAATTAAGTTGCAAATTTACTTTTTTCTTCCAACATCCAAGTTCTGACATCCAACTTTTCTACATTTTATAAACGATAGCATTGACATTCATTCCGGCGCCAACCGAAGCAAAAAGAATCACATCGCCTTTGTTCAGACTCTGATTTTCAATTTCACCTTTAACAAGTGAATCGTATAAAGTTGGTATGGTTGCCACGCTTGAATTCCCCAATTTGTGAATGCTCATTGGCATAATTCCGTCGGGCATTGTTTGGTTGTGTAATTTATAAAAACGTTGAACTATAGCTTCATCCATTTTCTCATTGGCCTGATGAATCAGGATTTTTTTCACCTGACCGATATCCACACCGCTATTATCGAGACATTCCTTCATGGCTTTTGGAACATTGCTCAAAGCGAATTCATATATCTTTCTTCCGTGCATTTTGATGTAACGGATATCTGGATCATATTCCTTATTAAATGAATTTCCGAAATAAAGATAATAAGCTTCGTCATAAGTAAAACTAGCTGTTTCATGGGCCAAAATTCCGCCTTCTTCATCAGTAGCTTCAATGATAGTTGCGCCAGCACCATCAGAATATATCATAGAATCCCTATCATGCAAATCGACCACACGGGAAAGGGTTTCTGCTCCAATCACCAAACATTTTTTTGCCATTCCGGCTTTTATAAAAGCTTGTGCCTGAATAACACCTTCAAGCCAACCCGGACATCCAAAAAGCATATCATAGGCTACGCATTTTGGGTTTTTTATACGCAAATCGTATTTGACTCTGGTAGCCAAACTTGGAACTAAATCAGTTTGTATGGCTCCTTTTTTTACGTTGCCAAAGTTGTGTGCAAAGATGATATAATCTAAAGTTTCAGGGTCAATTTTTGAATCTTCAATCGCTCTTTTTGCGGCAATATAAGCTATGTCGGAAGTTAATAAATCATCAGTAACATAACGACGTTCCTGTATGCCGGTTATTTCCAGGAATTTTTCTGCAACAATATCATTCGGATGAGGAAAAGGAGTTCCATCATCGTTCAGAAAAACATGTTCAGCAAAATCTTTATTGGATACTATTTCAGTTGGAATATAACTTCCGGAACCGGTTATTTTTATGTTCATTATTTTAAATCTTTCATTGCGAAATTAAAAATAAAAGCCATTAAATGTTAGTTAAATGTAAAGAAACAGAAATGAATTATGAATATTTTCGATATCCATTAATTTAATTATCAAAATCACATTTTTTTGCCTTTTTCTTGCGCTATTTTTATCTGCATAATCGTAGCAATGCTCAAAGCCTGTGTTTTTATCTGTTCGGCTTTTTGTCCTTTGAAGTTTTCATCGACAGTTGTATAAAAATGGTTGAGCCAAATTTTAAATAATTCAGGAGTAAGGTGCTCTTTAGCATTTATGTCTAAATGGATTTGAGTCAGATTTTTGGTATAGCCTCCAGTTCCAAGAATAGCTTGTGACCAAAACGTAACCAAAATAGGTAAATGTTCCAGTATTTTTATCTTAACAACATCTGTAAAGATGTAACTTATGGAATCATCCGAAAGCAATTTTTTGTAAAATTCATCAACAAGTAAGTATAAATCCTCTTGGTTTTGAATGTCTTTCATGTTATTTGAATTTAAAAATTTCACTAACCGTATTATTCCCCACTAAAAATGAATAGAATTTAAAATCAGCATATTCGCTATAATCCTGAGGATGCCATCTGTAGTTAGTGATGAAATAGGTGGCATTTTCTCTTGGAACGATTTTAATTCTTTTTCGTTCACTTGGCGGCAATATATGCAGATTATAAATTCCCGGATCATTTTCCACAGCAATATCAATTGAAGTACTCGAGTCAACTTTTAATATATATTCCAGGGATTGTTTATACGAAACGCCCCAATAATCCATTTCATAATTTTTGCGCAGGTATTCGGGAGAGCTAAATGAAAAAGCTTCATTAAAATAAACACCCTGTAAAGGGAAATTCCGAATCATATAAATTGAAGTGAACATAAATGTAATAATTAAGAAACCCAGAGATACTATGAATGTTTTGTTGTTCTTCCTAAACAAATGAGAAAGGCCATAGATAGCCAGTAATATAAATGATGGATAAATGAAATACATCTGCCTCCATCCGTCATACAACACAGAGTGAAATAAGATAACAGCCACTAACGGTGCAACAAAGAAACCCAAAAAAATTAGATTGGTTCTTTGTATGGAATTTTCTAAAAAAGCACTTGGAGTTTTGAAAAAATGAAACAGCAGCAATAAAAATCCAAAAGTTCCCAAAACAAGATACACAATTGGAGTTGTTATAGTGAACCATGTTGGGATATAGTTCCAGCTAAGGTCAGTTGCTTTTATTAATTCACCATTAAATAACACGGAAGATTCCCATCTAAAATTTGACATATTTTCAAATGCATAGGCAAAATTATTTAGCGGATTATTCCATAAAAATGGCCATGATATATAAAGCGTGAGAAAAGTAGTAATGACAAAAACTATGAGTAATTTTAATTGTTTTTGTTTTTCCTGCGCCTTAAATATATCTAAAATTAATATCAGAAGAGCTGCTAAGACAATCAGTATTCCCATAATTCTTATGTTGATTAAGAGTCCGGCACATAGTCCCAATTTTATAAAGCTAAGCAGCGTTTTTTTATCAAATGCTTTTACAAAATAGTAAAAACAAATAATGAACATCGACAAAAAAGGAATGTCCTTAGTATTGAAAAATGAATGCGCGTAGATAGCGGGATTAAGTATCAGCAGAAAAAAACCAACAGTCGCCAAAAGCTTGTTTTTGTACAGATAGTCAATAAGCAGGAAAAGGTAAAAACAGCTTAACAGAAAAAACAAATGAGTAACTAAATGCCGCATTAAGTATATAGACCGACTGTCTGTTAAGTTAAATGTTTTTTCAAGTACAACGAGTGGAATCTCAAAGGCAACACCATAATCTCTATCCTTCCATGTCAAAAGCCTGTTGTCATCAGAAAAAGCATAAGTAGCGCTAATTACGCCGTTTGTTCTTGACACAGATTCATCCCAACTTATGCCATAGCTGTCAAACGTCAGCAACCCAATAAGAAGCATAATTAGGAATAAGAAAAAACCAAGATGTTGGTGTAGGAAGGATAAATAGTTTTTTTTCATTTTATGTTTTTACAGACCATTGCCACCATAAGCGGAACGACTGTCGAAAGAAACCGCTGTTTGTAGTTCACTTTTTATTTTTTGAATATAAAAGAGTTTTCAACGTTTTTGATTGTCTTATGCCAACCTTCATCTTCTATAAAAAATAAGTCAAGAAGTTGGTCAATTTTTTCACCTTCCAATGCCGTTTGAACTGCATTAATTGTAGCAGTTTTTGCATTTTCAGAGTTCGTAGAAAGTTTAAATCCTAAAACGATACTAAATTCATTGTTTTTTGTCTGTCCATATTGATACACTTCATCTATGGTGTCAATCGTTTTGACTTGCTCAATTAATTTTTGAATTATTCTATCTTCCAATGGCGTGTTTGGCGTTCCTACCTGTACAGTCGTATCTTTTTCAATTATTTCTTTTTTTATGTTTTCCTGATTTCTCTCTAAAACAAACATTGTTGGCAAATCGCTATTAATTACAATCCGGTCTACTAAATTTTCTTCGCAAAGTTTTAAAACGTCCTGTGAAGAAAGACCTGTATATTGTGTCGGTTTTTTTGCCCATTCTAAAAGTGCATTTTCGTCTGTAAATACTCCCAAAACTTTTAATCCATCCAGGTTAAAAATACAAGTCAGTTTTAAAGTTCTATCTTTTTGCAGTGTTATCCACGTGTCTGAATTCTGATTGTCATTGTCAGAAGGTAAAAGCAAAAATGAATTTCCGTCCATAAGTTCTGAAATTACATTTTTATAGCTATCACCTTTACCATTTTGCTCTTGATTAATGTCCAGGAGTTTCAATAGTCTTGAATTTTCAGGATTTGTTGTTTTGGATTTATTTCCAAAAAGTTTGTCAAATAATTTCATTTTCTGTGCTTTTCTTTTGGGTTTCTATAAGGTAATGCTAAAGTTACGAGGCTTGGTGAGCTATTGGATTAAACTGCTGTTGTGTGCGCTGGTTTTAGTTTGGTATAACTTCCCAAAGTTCTAAAAGCTTTACAAATTTTTCTAAAACAGGCCTATTAATATTTTCATTTTTACATTTATTCTGATAATAATATTCAGGTGCATAAAAAGAATATAGATTTTGTTTATTATTCTGAATATATGAAATTGAATATCCTGGCGCATCATCCATACAAGGCGGTTGAATTGTTTTTGTTTTTTTGGGTTTGAAGAAATCCTTTTGAGAAAAATTAATAAACTCTAAATTAGCTTTTGAATTAAGAATACTTAAAAACTTCAATTTTGATTCTTTATCAATGTCTATTTTTTTCGATGTCCTTTTTAGATTTTTATTTTTTAAATATTGTTTAGGTATTTCTTCTTTAAATACTGTTACCTCCTGATTATTAGTAAATATGTAATGTGTATAATAGTCATAACCTGACATGCCGCCGCCTTGAATCAAAGTCACACATATTTCATCTTTCTTTAATTCTAAAGGTGATTTTATCACATATTTAGTATTGATTGGATTTGTGAGTTTTAAAATAGGAAGTCTTTGACCGATGACTAAATTGGATACGAAAACTATAAAAATGAGAATTGTCTTTTTCATTGCTTTTTTGTTATATAGTTTGTTGTTAAAATTTGCGCACAATGTTCAGCGGCTGGTGTTATAGTATGTTTTTATTTATTAATAAAAGAGATATTAATTCTTTCATTAGTTTTTCCCCAATACCCGAAGACTGCTTTTCCAATAATTTCATCTTTATTTATAACTCCGATATATCTGGAATCCATAGAATTATCCCGATTATCGCCAATTAAAAAATAACTTTTTTTTGGAATAGTTATTTCAGGCAAATTTTTTTTGTTGTCTTCAAATGGTTTTTTAAAAGTGTATATTTTATGCTTATGGCCATTTGGAAGTTCTTCTTCATATTCATTAACATTAAATTCTTGACTTTTTGCTTCCTTAATAAATAAAGTTTTGCATTTTTTGCCATTTATAATTAAAAAATTATTTTGAATTTCAAATTTGTCATTTGGCAATCCAACTATTCTATAAACCCAGGGATTTAGACTATCTTTTTTTTGAAAAATTACAATATCTCCATAATTTGGTTTAGTGTTATCGAAAGCATTTAAATCAGCAATAATTCTATCTCCAATTTTCAAAGTAGGTTCGCTTGAAGTTGAAGAAATTTTGTAACTTTTAACTCCTACAATCGAATTTGTATCATAAAACCATACTATTGTGCTAATTCCGATAACAATACTAAGATGATAGTACCAAGTATTATAAGACTTTGGCTTATAGTTTTTTAATTTTTTCGCATTTTTTACAGCGTCATAAATCAAATAAATTCTAAAAGAAAAGTCAACAATTATAATTGCAATAAAACCTTCAAAAAAAACACCAAATCTTATTAAACCAAAAATAAATGGAACTATTAGTATAATTAAAAAAAATAATATTCCTTTTTTAATTTGTCCATTATAAATTTGCCCAAATCCGGGTACAAATAAAGCAGACAAAAAAGCTAATATTGGATTTCTTGACTTATTTTTTTCGGTATTGGTTTCAGTACTTTTCTTATCCATTTTTTATTTTGAAATTGTATATAACAACTACAAAGTCGCGTTGTATCTTTCAAATGTAAGTAATTATTGTAAAACAAAAAATCCCAAACACTATTGCATTTGGGATTTTTAATAAAAATTATATCGTACTTCGTAATTACATATACGCTTCAATCGGCGCACAAGAACAAATCAGGTTTCTATCGCCATAAGCATCATCAACACGACGAACGCTTGGCCAGAATTTATTTTCGTGAATATAATCCAACGGATAAGCTGCCTGTTCTCTGGTGTATGGCATATTCCAGTCGTTTGAAGTCAGCATCGCCAAAGTGTGTGGTGAATTTTTCAAAACATTGTTCACATCGTCAGCATTCGCAGCATCAATTTCCTTTCTAATCGAAATCATCGCATCACAAAAACGATCCAATTCAGCCAAATCTTCCGATTCAGTTGGCTCAACCATTAAAGTTCCGGCAACCGGGAAAGAAACCGTAGGCGCATGGAAACCATAATCCATCAAACGTTTCGCGATATCAGTAACTTCGATTCCGTTTTGTTTGAACGAACGACAATCCAAAATCATTTCATGTGCTGCGCGTCCCATTTCTCCTGAATATAAAACAGGATAATGTTCTTCTAAACGGGCTTTCATATAATTGGCATTCAGAATGGCATGTTGCGTAGAGCTTTTCAAACCTTCAGCACCAAGCATTGTGATATAACCATAAGAAATCAAACAAACCAAAGCCGAACCATACGGCGCAGAAGAAATTGCGGTAATCGCTTGGTCGCCACCAACTTTAATAACAGGATTCGTTGGGAGGAAAGGAACTAATTTTTCATTGACACAAATTGGCCCAACTCCAGGTCCACCGCCACCATGTGGAATAGCGAAAGTTTTGTGTAAGTTCAGGTGGCAAACATCAGCACCAATCGTTGCCGGATTTGTCAGTCCAACCTGCGCATTCATGTTGGCGCCATCCATATAAACCAAACCACCATTGTCGTGAATGATTTTGGTGATTTCACAAATAGCACTTTCAAAAACTCCGTGTGTTGAAGGATAAGTTACCATCAAGCAAGATAAGTTGGCTGCGTTTTCAATCGCTCTTGCTCTTAAATCTTCCACATCAATGTTTCCATTTTCCATGGTTTTGGTTACGATAATGTGCATTCCTGCCATCGCTGCCGAAGCCGGATTTGTTCCGTGAGCCGAAGATGGAATCAAACACACATTTCTGTGATTGTCGCCACGTGATAAATGATACGCACGAATTGCCATTAAGCCTGCATATTCGCCTTGCGCTCCAGAGTTTGGTTGTAATGTTGTTCCTTGGAAACCGGTTATTACGTTCAATTGCTGCTCTAATTTTTTAAGCATTGTGATATAACCTTCTGCCTGCTCAATTGGTGCAAAAGGGTGAATGCTGTTCCAGTTTGCCATCGATAATGGTAGCATTTCGGCGGCTGCATTCAATTTCATTGTACAAGAACCTAACGAAATCATAGAATGATTTAACGATAAATCTTTGCGCTCTAATTTTTTGATATAACGCATCAACTGAGATTCAGAATGATGGTTGTTGAAAACATCATGCATTAAAAAAGCAGATTTTCTAATCAAATTATCAGGAATCATTTCCAAATTTTCAAATTGACTAATTTTCAAATTGGATTTTCCTGTTGCTTCCGCAAAAATTGCAATGATTTGGTTGATGTCGGCAATCGAAGTCGTTTCGTTTAATGAAATCGAAATCGTTTCAGCATCAGCGTAATAAAAGTTTACTTCGTTTTTCTCGGCAATCGCTTTTACTTTATTTGAATCAGCTTTTACTGAAATCGTATCAAAGAAAGCTGTATTCGTTTGGTAAACGCCTAATTTATTCAAAGCATCAGCCAAAGTCACTGCCGAAGCATGAACTTTATCAGCAATGTATTTCAGGCCTTTTGGACCGTGATAAACTGCATACATTCCGGCCATAACAGCAAGTAAAACCTGCGCCGTACAAATATTTGAAGTTGCTTTTTCACGTTTGATATGCTGCTCGCGAGTACCCAAAGCCATACGCAAGGCGCGGTTTCCATTAACATCGATAGAAACGCCAATAATTCTACCCGGCATCGAACGTTTGTATTCTTCTTTTGTAGCAAAGAAAGCTGCGTGTGGTCCGCCATAACCCATCGGAATTCCGAAACGTTGCGTAGTTCCTACAACAACCGCAGCACCCATTTCGCCTGGTGAGGTTAATTTGGCTAATGATAAAATATCTGCTGCAAAAGCAACTTTAATTTCGCTGGATTTTGCTTTGGCAATAAAACCGGTATAATCACTTACCTGACCATATTTCCCGGGATATTGTAGAATTGCTCCGAAAAAGTCAGTTGAGAAATCAAAAGTTTCATGATTCCCAACAACTAATTCAATATTCAGAGGAGTAGAACGCGTTTGTAAAATGGATAATGTCTGAGGTAAAATTTCTTCAGAAACGAAGAATTTATTGGTGTTGTTTTTCTTTTGATCTCGTGAACGAACATCGAATAATAGTGCCATAGCTTCAGCTGCTGCTGTTCCTTCATCTAACAAAGAAGCGTTGGCAATTTCCATTCCGGTCAACTCGATAACCGTCGTTTGGAAATTCAAGATCGCTTCTAATCTACCTTGCGCAATCTCCGCTTGATAAGGCGTATAAGCTGTATACCAACCCGGATTTTCAAAAATATTTCTCTGAATTACAGCCGGAATAATTGTTGGGTGATAACCCAAACCGATATACGATTTGAATACTTTATTTTTTTTGCCTAATTCCTGAATGTGTGTCAAATACTCATATTCGGTCATTGGAGCATCCAGATTCAGGTCGTTTTTCAAACGAATGTCATCCGGAATAGTTTCGTAAATCAGTTGGTCAAAGTTTTCAACTCCTATGGTTTTGAACATGTGGTTTAGGTCGTTCTCACGTGGACCTATGTGGCGTAATGCAAATGCGTCTGTTCTCATTAAATTGTAAGTGCTAAAGTGTGTTTAGTTGTGCTTGTGCCGATGAAAATTGGTATTGTTTTTTAACGCCAACAAAAGTAATTATTAAAGTCTAATTTTTAGGTTAAAAGGATTGTAATTTTCATGAATTTTTCAACTAAAAGTATGGTTTATTAACAGATTGATTAAATTTGTTTAATGACCTTTTTAAAGCGACTTCTCGATTTTTACATTAACAGCAGCATTCACGTGTCGCTGGCTGTTTATGCTTTAGTCAGAATGACTGGCTATTTGTTCAGTATTGATGCCATAGAAGCGCCTGCAATGTTTGCTTTTTTTGGTACCATTGTCGGTTATAATTTTGTGAAATACGACGCTTTGGCCCGAAGGCATAAATTACAAATACGAACCGAATTAAAACTGATTGCGGCTTTGAGTTTTCTTTCTTTTCTGGCGACAGGATATTTCTTTTTCCAATTGGAGCATCGTACAAAAATCATTGCATTAACTTTCCTGATATTAACAATGCTGTATACATTGCCGTTTTTTCCAAACCGGAAAAATGCACGGAATTGGGCTGGTGTAAAGATTTATATTGTTGCACTTTGCTGGGTTGGAGTAACCTTGTTTTTACCAGTCATTAATGCCGGAATTCCCATTGGAAGTGAAGTTTTGCTTGTCGCAGTTCAGCGTTTTATTTTAATTTTTGTACTGATTTTGATTTTTGAAATCATCGATTTGCAGGTTGATGATCCCAATTTGAAAACAGTGCCACAGCAAATAGGAGTAGAAAAAACCAAAATTGTCGGAAGTATTTTGTTGTTTGTTTTTATGCTACTGGGATTCTTTCAAATTGAATTCAACTTTGCTATTTTATTCTCAAGATTAGCTTTAGTGCTTCTGGCATTTCTTTTTTTGATGTTTGCCGACGAACGAAAATCAAAATATTACAGTTCTTTTTGGGTGGAAAGCATCCCTGTTTTTTGGTTGATTTTACTTTTGGTTTTCAGCTAAATTTTTCTGAAGTTTAGTTTAAATAGCAGTCCTGCTATTATTGATGAAATCAAATATGGTAATGTAATGTCCTGCATCATACTCCCATCCATTATTAATGTTGTAGCAATTACTCCTAATACTGAAAATAAAATCAAAATAGCTTTCGCATAGTTAGGGTTGGCATCTTTTCTTGCTAAATAATAATATATACACCCATATAAGATGTACGTTGGAATTGAAAAAAGCAAACCGAAAAGTAGGAACAAAGGATAAGCTTCAAAAAAACTAAAAACTAAATGAGAGATATGACTAGAAAAGGGTGTTGTAATTTG
This sequence comes from Flavobacterium sp., assembly GCF_039916025.1. Taxonomy (GTDB): domain Bacteria; phylum Bacteroidota; class Bacteroidia; order Flavobacteriales; family Flavobacteriaceae; genus Flavobacterium. The sequence continues at coordinate 45,029 of NZ_JBDSMB010000082.1, read as the reverse complement.
AAAAATTATTGGCCCAATTAATAATGTTCCAAACCAATGTTTAAATAAATAAGACCAATTCATTTTATGATTTTGTAATTTCAATTATTAATCCTTTCAGCTAAATTTTTTACGAATACATTTCTTTCCTGAATGAAAGAGGTTAAGTAATTTCTCAAAATTAATTTATCGAATAGTTTTCCAAAAACTCCAAAGGGCGTCTCATATTGGATTTCATCTTTCATGATGGTAATGCCATTTTCTTCTGTAAAAGTATGTTGGTGTTTAAAGTTTTTAAAACGACCTTCGAGCATCTCATCCACAAAATAATTTGGAAATTCCATTACAGATATCAGGCTTTTATGTGTTTGATATATACCAAAATGTTTTCCACGCCACGTTACTGTTTCATTCAGATTTATTAATCCTGTAGTTATGCCATCAATTGCAGTCTCATTCGATTTTGTGGTAGATAATTTATGAATATCGATATTTCTGTTTAAATCAAAAACCTGATTTATCGGTGCGTTTATTTTTGTGGTAAGATTAATTGTTGCCATCTTTTTAAATCAATCCCGCTCGTTTCAGCAATGCTTCCGGTTTTGGTTCCTGGCCACGGAATCGTTTGTATAATTCCATTGGCAATTCGGTGCCGCCTTTTGACAAGACATTTTCTTTGAATTTTGTCGCGACTTCTTTATTGAAAATTCCTTTTTCCTGAAAATACGCAAACGCATCGGCATCCAAAACTTCAGCCCATTTGTAACTATAATATCCCGAAGAATAACCACCCTGAAAAATATGCGAAAACGAAACGCTCATGCAGTTTTCTTCCACATCAGGATATAAACTTGTGCCTTCAAAAGCTGCTTTTTCAAATGCTTTTACATCAGTAATTTGATTTGGATTGTTGCTGTGGAAAGCCATATCTAAAAGTCCAAAACTCAACTGACGCAAAGTTGCCATTCCTTCTAAAAAGCTTGCGCTTTCCTTTATTTTATTGACATATTCCTGCGGAATGATTTCTCCCGTTTGATAATGTTTGGCAAACAAAGCCAAAGCTTCCGGCTCGTAACACCAGTTTTCCATAACCTGGCTCGGCAATTCAACAAAGTCCCAATAAACTGATGTTCCCGATAAACTTGGATAAGTCGTATTGGCTAACATGCCATGTAAAGCATGTCCGAATTCATGAAACAAAGTCGTGACTTCGTTAAAGGTTAGGAGCGAAGGTTTGCTTGCTGTTGGTGGCGTAAAGTTACAAACTATAGAAACATGCGGTCTTTCGTTAATGCCATTGTTAATATATTGTGGTTTGAATGATGTCATCCAGGCACCATTTCGTTTTCCTTTTCTTGGAAAAAAATCGGCGTAAAAAATGGCAACTAACTCATTTTTGGATTCCCGACTACTCGGGAATGACACTTCGAAGGTTTGCACATCTTCGTGGTATTTATCAATATCGAAAACTTCTTTGAATGTGATTCCGAATAACTTTTCGGCCACTGTAAATGCTCCATTCAGAACATTTTCTAATTTGAAATAGGGTTTTAATTTTTCATCATCAAAATCAAATAAATTTTGTTTTAGTTTCTCTGAATAATAAGCGCCATCCCATTTTTCTAGTTGATCTATTCCATCCAATTCTTTGGCGAAAGCTGTTAATTGGGCAAATTCCTTTTCAGATGCAGGTTTGGCTTTTGCCAGTAAATCATTCAAAAACGATTTTACTTTTTCCGGCGTTTGTGCCATTCTTTCTTCCAGAACAAAATCAGAATGCGTTTTATAACCTAGTAAATTGGCACGTTCGAATCTGAGTTTGGCAATCTTCAACGTAATTTCTTCATTATTGAATTCGTTGTTTTGAAATGCTTTTTTACCGTTAGCAATTGCCAGTTCTTTTCGAAGTTCACGATTGTCAGCATAAGTCACAAACGGAATATAACTTGGATAATCCAAAGTGAAAATCCAGCCTTCTAAGTTTTTAGATTTTGCCAAAGATGCAGCGGCTTCTATTGTTCCTTCCGGCAAACCTTTTAAATCGTTTTCATTGGTTATATGCAACTGATAATTATTGGTTTCCGCCAAAACGTTTTCGCCGTAAGTCAGTTTTAGTTTGGCTAATTCCGTATCAATTTCACGCAAACGCGTTTTCTTTTCTTCTGGAAGTAAGGCTCCGTTTCGGGAAAAGCTTTTGAATTTTTTGTCTAATAAAGTGGCTTGTTCCGGAGATAAATTCAGTTTGTCTTTTTGTTCGTAAACTGCTTTTACACGTTTGAATAAATCTTCGTTCAGCGCAATGTCATTGCTAAAAGCTGTCAGTAACGGAGAAATATCCTGCGCGATTTTCTGCATTTCATCACTGGTTTCGGCCGAATTCATATTAAAGAAAATTGAAGATAACCGGTCTAAAGATTCACCCGAATAATCTAAAGCTTCGATTGTGTTCTCAAAAGTTGGCGCTTCAGGATTATTGGTAATCGTATCAACTTCAGCTCTTGCTTTAGCGATATTTTCTTCGAATGCTGGTTGGTAATCTTCTAATTTAATTTGGCTAAAAGGCGCCGTGTTGTGTTTGGTATTGAATGTTGATGTTAAGATTTTCATGTTGTTGTTTCACAGAGTTTCACAGAGAGTCTCAAAGTTTCACAGAGATTTCTTTGTGTATCTCATTTATATCTTTGTGTATCTCTGTGTAATTTTTTATTTTTTCATTTCATCCGATGATTTATTCACCGCATCTTTCAGGCTTTCTTTGTAAACAATAATTTTATCAAGTACGAGTTTATCATGGCTTCCAATGATTTGAGCGGCCAGAATTCCGGCATTTTTAGCGCCATTAAGAGCAACTGTCGCCACAGGAACACCGCCAGGCATTTGCAAAATTGACAAAACCGAATCCCAGCCATCGATAGAATTGCTCGATTTTACAGGAACACCAATAACAGGCAATGGCGACATAGAGGCGACCATTCCGGGTAAATGCGCGGCACCACCGGCTCCGGCAATGATTACCGAAATGCCACGAGTGTGTGCTTTTTTACTAAAATCGAATAGTTTTTCAGGCGTTCTGTGTGCTGAAACGATATCGACTTCGGTTTCGATGTCAAAACTTTTTAGGATGTCAATTGCTTCCTGCATTACCGGCAAGTCGCTTTGGCTTCCCATGATGATGGCTACTTTGCTCATATTTTTATTTTGAATTTTGAATTCTAAATTTTAAATTGCTTTTCATTCAAAATTTATAATTCATAATTTATAATAATTTTTAACTGATTACTCTAATCGTATTCTTTACTTCTTCTGCAATGCGTCTTGCTTCGTTCATATCTTCATTGACAATTGTAACGTGTCCCATTTTACGGAAAGGTCGTGTTTCACGTTTGCCATAAATGTGTGGCGTAACACCATCAATTGCCATTATTTTTTCGATGTTTTCATAAACTACATTTCCTGTATAACCTTCGGCACCGACCAAATTTACCATAATTCCGGCAACTTTGCTAGCGGTGTTTCCCAAAGGCAGATTCAAAATTGCACGCAAATGATTCTCAAATTGCGAGGTATAACTGGCTTCGATGCTGTAATGCCCTGAATTGTGTGGTCTTGGTGCGACTTCGTTTACCAATATTCCTTCGTCATGTGTCTGGAACATTTCTACCGCCAACAAACCAACATGGTTATAAGCTTGTGAAACTTTAAGGGCGATTTCATTTGCTTTTTTGGCAATATTGTAATCAATACGCGCTGGGCAAATTACATATTCCACCTGATTGGCTTCGGGATGGAATTCCATTTCAACAACCGGATAGGTTTTTACTTCACCAGATTCACTTCGGGCAACAATCACAGCCAATTCATTTTTGAACGGAACCATTTGCTCAGCAATGCATTCTACATTCGGCAGGTTTTCAGTATCTGAAATCGAACGAACTATTTTTACACCGTTTCCGTCGTAACCAAATTGGGCACATTTCCATACAAAAGGCATTTCAATCAAACCATTTTCAATCTCAGAACGCAGTTTGTTTAAATTATTGAAACGTTTAAAAGCGGCAGTTGGGATTTGATTTTCGACATAAAAATCTTTTTGAACACCTTTGTTCTGAATCAGTCGCAGCGTTTTTGGTGATGGAAAAACTTTTAATCCTTCGTTTTCCAGTTTATCCAAAGCATCAAGGTTGATGTTTTCAATTTCAATAGTTAGCAAATCGACTTTCTTACCAAAATCATAAACGGTATCAAAATCCATTAAATCGCCAATAAAAAAATGAGTGGCTCCAAATTGACAAGGCGCATCCATACTTGGGTCAAAAACATAGGTTTGGATATCGAATTTTCGGGTTTCGGCCAATAGCATTTTGCCTAATTGTCCGCCACCGAGAATTCCCAGTTTAAAATCGGAAGAAAAATAGTTCATTCGTATTGTTGTAGTTGTTGGCACAAAGATACAGATTTCAAATTCCAAAAATCAAATTTAAAATTCCAAAAATTAGCGATTTATTTTGCGTAAAACTTCTCTGGCGGCAGCTTTATATCCAGCCGATTGATTGGCAAAATCTTTATTGATGATAATCTGCAGTTCTTCTTTTATCCAATCCTGAGTTTTGGCAAAATGGCTCAAAGCATACATGGCAAACACTTTTGGCGCTATTTTGTCAACGCCTATTAATCGGTCTAAACTGGTTTCGATAAATTTTTCCTGCTGGTTTTCTGTCAGCGAAATTTTTTTAGAAGTACTTAAGAAAAGGATTGTCCGCGAGATGCCTCTGATGGCTGATTCGTGTTTATACTGCGCTGCAATACCGCAAATGGAATCGATAAAAGGAATCAATAATTCGGGATGTGTTTCGGCAAGCATTTCGATAATCCAAACTGCTTTGTAGTGATTTTTGTTGGTCAAATCGGTTGCAAATGCTGCTAAATCTTTTATGTATTCTGGATTTTGCAATACAAAATCGCGATTCCCATTTCGGGAATTGGTGCTTGCGCTGCTTTTGCTGATTCGGTTAAAAAAAGTCATATCCATTTTGTAAATATAAAAAATACATTTTATTTAACATTTTCACTTTTAAGGTCTAACTTCTAAGGTCTAAGTTCTTATCTTTGCACCTTATTTTAAAAATACAACCACATGATACACCTTCACGACAAAACTTTCGAGCCATTTATTTCTTCTGAAGAAATTGATTTTGCAATCAAGAATATGGCGAAACAAATGGATGATGATTTTTTTGATGAAGTTCCGGTTTTTGTTGGTGTTTTGAATGGCGCTTTTATGGTAATGAGCGATTTGATGAAACAATATCGTGGAATGTGTGAAGTAAGTTTTGTAAAAATGGCTTCGTATGAAGGAACTTCAACTACGAACGAAGTAAAACAGTTGATTGGTTTGAATCAGGATTTGGAAGGAAGAACCGTAGTTATCGTTGAAGATATTGTTGATACTGGAAATACAGTTGAAGAATTAAAAGCGATTTTCAAACAAAAGAAAGTAAAGCATTTAAAAATCGCAACCTTGTTTTTCAAACCGGAAGCTTATAAAAAAGATATCAAGATTGATTACGTTGGAATCAGGATTCCTAATAAATTCATTGTTGGTTATGGATTAGACTACGATGGATTAGGAAGGAATTTAGCCGACATTTATCAATTGGCACAATAAAAAAGAAAGCAGAAAGCAGATTTCAGAAGGCAGCATTATTTCTGAATAAACCTTTTAAACTCATAAACATAATAAACTTTTTTCAAAAATGATCAATATCGTTCTTTTCGGAAAACCAGGTGCAGGAAAAGGCACACAAGCTGAATTTTTAAAAGGAAAATACAATCTGACACATCTTTCAACGGGAGATATTTTTAGATATAATATTAAAAATAACACAGAATTAGGTCAACTGGCAAAAACCTTTATGGATAAAGGAGATTTAGTTCCGGATGAAGTTACCATTCAAATGTTGCAAAGTGAAGTGGATAGAAATCCACAATCTGCAGGGTTTTTATTTGATGGTTTTCCACGAACGTTAGCGCAGGCTGCAGCTTTGGATGCTTTTTTAGAATCAAAAAATCAAAGCATTACGGCAACTGTAGCTTTGGAAGCAGATGATAATATTTTAGTGCAACGTTTGTTGGAAAGAGGAAAAACTTCAGGAAGACCAGACGATCAGGACGAAGAAAAAATTAGAAACCGTTACGACGAATACAACCTAAAAACTGCTCCATTGATGCATTATTATAAAGATCAGGGTAAATTTCATTCGGTTGACGGAATCGGTTCTATTGAAGAAATAACACAACGATTAAGTAACGTAATCGACAACTTATAATTGAAATTTTTGGTTAAAGTTATATTCATAACTCATAACTTATAACTCATAACTCAAAATGGAAATACTCCTCATACTTTTTTTAATCCTGCTCAACGGCGTGTTCTCTATGTCGGAAATCGCATTGATTTCTGCGCGTAAAAACCGTTTGGAAACTGCAGCAAAAAAAGGAAACAGAAATGCCAAAGTTGCGCTGGACTTGGCTAATTCACCAAACAAATTTTTGTCAACCGTTCAAATCGGGATTACGCTTATTGGAATTCTGACGGGTATATTTTCCGGAGAAAAAATCACAACCGATGTACAGACTTTTGTGTCTGGTTTTGCTGTGCTTAAGCCTTACGCTGATTCAATTGGCGTTGGAATTGTAGTAGTGGTTCTGACTTTCTTTTCGTTAGTTTTGGGTGAATTGTTACCAAAAAGAATCGGATTGAATTATCCGGAAACGATTGCCAAAGCAGTTGCTGTTCCAATGAAAATGGTTTCTATTGCGACAGCACCGTTTATTTGGTTACTGACAATTTCGACTGAAGGGATTTTAAAAATCTTTAAAATCAGACCAACGGCTGACGGAAAAGTTACCGAAGAAGAAATCAAAGCCATCATCAAAGAAGGAACAGAAGGCGGTGAAGTTCAGGAAATAGAACAAGATATTGTGGAACGTGTTTTTCATATTGGTGACAGAAAAATCAATTCGCTGATGACGCACCGACAATCAATAGTTTATCTTTCACTTGAAGATACATTTGATGAACTTAAAGCAAAAGTTCTGGACGAGTTACATTCTGTTTATCCGGTTTGCAAAGAGAATATGGACGAGGTAGAAGGAATAGTATTGCTGAAAGATTTGTTTGCCAATTTTGAAAAAGGGAAATTCAGTCTTAAATCGATTACCAAAGATCCTGTATTTATGATTGAACATACTTCGGCCTATAAAGCGTTGGAGATTTTCAAAAAATCGAAAGTGCATTATGCTTTTGTTACCGATGAATACGGACTTTTTCAGGGAATAATTACACTGAATGATATCTTAGAAGCTTTGGTTGGCGATGCTTCCGATTTTGATGAAGATGAATACCAATTAATAGCCCGCGAAGATGGAACCTGGTTGGTTGACGGATTGTATTCGTTACACGATTTCCTGACTTATTTTGATATGGATGATTTGACCAATGATTATGAAGTCACAACCGTTAGTGGTTTAATCATGACCGAAATGGGGAAAATACCAACAACCGGTGAAAAGTTAGTTTGGAACAAATTAGAGCTTGAAATCATTGATATGGACGGAGTGAAGATTGATAAAGTGCTGGTTAAAGCGATTAAGGAATAAATTTAGTGGACAGTCGCAGTCACAGTTTGCAGTAATTGTAAGGGGTGAAAACTGAGACTGAAAACTGAGACTGAAAAAAGAAATTATGACAGAGGGAAATTTTGTAGATTACGTAAAAATATATGTTTCTTCCGGAAAAGGAGGAAAGGGTTCTTCGCATCTGCATAGAGAGAAATTTATTGAAAAAGGTGGCCCGGACGGTGGTGATGGTGGTCGTGGTGGACACGTAATTTTAAAAGGAAACAAAGGTCTTTGGACATTGTTTCACCTGAAGTTTGCACGACATGTCAAAGCTAGTCATGGTGGCGATGGAGGAAGTTCAAGAAGTACAGGTCACGATGGTGAAGATATTACGATTGAAGTGCCGTTAGGAACTGTAGTCCGCGATAAAGAAACAGACGAAATATTATTTGAAATAACCGAAAATGGCGAAGAAAGAATTCTGGCTAAAGGCGGAAAAGGTGGATTAGGGAACTGGAATTTCAGAAGTTCTACGAATCAAACGCCGCGTTATGCCCAACCTGGAATGCCGCCGGAAGAAGTGGATGTTATCTTGGAGTTGAAGGTTTTGGCAGATGTTGGTTTGGTAGGTTTTCCAAATGCAGGAAAATCAACTTTACTTTCAGTATTAACATCGGCTAAGCCAAAAATTGCCGATTATCCGTTTACGACTTTGAAACCCAATTTGGGAATCGTAGCGTACCGTGAGTTTAAGTCGTTTATTATGGCAGATATTCCCGGAATTATTGAAGGAGCAGCCGAAGGGAAAGGGTTAGGGCATTATTTCTTAAGACATATTGAACGAAACTCAACCTTATTATTTTTGGTTCCTGCCGATGCCGATGATATCAAAAAAGAATACGAAATCCTGTTGGATGAATTACGTCGTTACAATCCGGAAATGTTAGACAAGGATAAATTGTTAGTTGTTTCCAAATGTGATATGCTTGATGAAGAATTAAAAGCTGAACTAAAAACACAACTGAAAAAGGAAATCAAAGGCATTCCGTTTATGTTTATTTCTTCTGTTGCGCAGCAAGGTTTGACGGAACTAAAAGACAAACTTTGGGAAATGCTCAACGTTGATACCGAAGAACCTGAAAATAGTCATGGTTTATAAATATAAAATCCCATCTGAAAAGAAGGGATTTTTGTTTTCTTGAATATTGCGAATTATCGTTTCTATAAAGTTGCCAATAATTCTTCCAAATAATTTAATGTCATAGTAAATCCTTCTTTGAAACCCATTTCAATCATCCTTTCCATGCGCTCAAGGGATTCATTATAAATACTAATACTGACTTTTGTTTTTCCGTTTTGTTCACTGAAACTCAAATCCCATTCAGATCCTGGTAATTCAGGGTTTTCAGCAGCGTCTGCAAAAGCATTCAAGTATTTGAAATTGGTTTTTGGAGTTATGGAAGTATACTTCTGAACTGACCAATGTTCTTGTCCTTCCGGACTTACCATTGCATAAAATCTTCTTCCACCAACTTCAAAATTCATAACTTTTGTTTTTGATAACCAAGGTTTAGGTGCCCACCATTGATCCAGAATTTCTTGTTTGGTATAAGCATCCCAAACTAACGGAAGCTCGGCAGCAAATTCTCTGGTTATGTATACTTTTTGAGCCGCTTTGTCAACTGTAAAATCAAATGCTAAATTATTTTTACTTTTTAGTGATGCAAAATAATCGTCTAATCCTTGTGCAGCCATTGTCAATCCTTCTTTGAAACCCATTGCAATTGTTGCTTCCAATTGTGCTAAATCGGGATAAGTAATATGGAAAGTTACTAAGGTTCCACCTTCAATACTACTAAAATTGCTGTCCCAGTTTGACTGAGGCATTTCTTTGTTGATGTTTCCATCTGAATCAGTGAACGCATCTGCAACTGTAAATCTTTTTTGATTTTCAACAAGTATATAGTTTGCTATTGACCAGTGTTCCTCGCCTTCAGGTCCGATCATGGCATATAGCCAATGTCCGCCTGTTCTGAAATCCATTGATTTTGTTTTGGCACGCCATGGTTTTGGTGCCCACCATTTGTCCAGAATTGATGGATCTGTATATGCTTGCCATACTAATGGAAGTATTGCATCAAATGCTTTTTTTACTGTGATAGTGTTATTTTCCTTATTTACGGAAAAGTCCATTTCTAAATTGATACTCATGGTTGTTTGTTTTTTATAGTTAATAATATTTCATCAAGTTGGCTGAATTTGGTTTCCCAAATTTTTCTGAATTGTTCAAGCCATTGATCAATTGCTTTCATTTTTTCTACTTCAAGTTTATAATAAATTTCACGCCCAACTTGTTCCTGCTTTATAAGTTCACACTCTGATAAAATCTTAATGTGTTTTGAAACAGCCTGTCTGCTCGTATGAAAATGTTCTGCCAATGCATTAGGTGTCATAGCCTGCAAAGCGATAAGTGTGATTATGGCTCTACGTGTTGGATCAGAAATTGCCTGAAAAACGTCTCTTCTCATGATTTTTATTTTTTAAATGCGAAACTAATTGGTTGCAAATATATGTGCAACTTTTCGGTTGCGCAAATTTTTTTGAGTTTTTTTTTCAAATTCTGAAAAATTCTTGGATTTTGTTGGGTTGGAGGGTTGTGTTAAATTACGGCTATATCATTTGCTTTTGGTCAGCAGGAATATAGATGTCAAATGTGGTGCCTACATTTATTTTGCTACTTGCCGTAATAATTCCGTTATGATTTTCAACTATCTTTCTTGCGATTGTGAGGCCAATACCAGTTCCTTCATAATTTTTCCTTTCGTGCAGGCGCTGAAAAATTTCAAAGATTTTATCCTTGAATTGGGGGTCGAAACCGATGCCGTTGTCACTAAGGCTAATATGATAATGGTCTACATCCATAATAACCTTTTTAGTACCTGACGGAATGTATTTTATAAACTCGCTTTTGATTATAATATGCGGTTTTACATTCGGTTTACAGAATTTAAGAGAATTAGCAATAAGGTTTTGCAACAGTTGACGAAATTGAAAAGGTATAATGTTCACGTCACAAAGGTTATGGACTTCAATAGTTGCGGCTTTTTCCTGTATTTCTTCTTTATATGCAGCCATAACTTCCCTTACAATCTTATTAAGGTCTCTATTTTCAAATTTCCTCTGTGTCGCTGTAGTACGTGAATAGGCAAGCAAATCGTTAATTAGTGTCTGCATATGCAATGCCGAAAAGCTGATGCGCTCAATATAATATTTTCCTTTTTCAGATAAATTATTGTATTCCACATCGAGAATGCGGCTGGAAAAAGCCTGGATCTTTCTGAGGGGCTCCTGTAAATCATGGCTTGAAATGTATGTAAAGGATTCTAATTCTTTGTTGACAATTAGCAGTTCGGCCGCGCGTTTTTCTTTCTCTTTGTTTTGGAATGCGAGTTCTTTGTTTGCAATTACCAATTCAGCAGCACGCTTTTCTTTTTCAATGACTTGAATAGCAAGTTCTTTATTGGCAATCACCAATTCTGCAGCACGATTTTCTTTTTCCTGGTTTTGATAAGCAAGTTCCTTATTGGCAATAATCAATTCTGCGGCACGCTTTTCTTTTTCAATGATTTGGATGGCAAGTTCTTTATTGGCTATCACTAACTCTGCAGCACGATTTTCTTTTTCCTGATTTTGATATGCAAGTTCGGTGTTCGCAATTACCAGTTCGGCAGCTCTATTTTCTTTTTCCTGATTTTGATGCGCAAGCTCTTTATTGGCAATGAGTAATTCTGCTGCACGTTTTTCTTTCTCTTTGTTTTGGAATGCGAGTTCTGTGTTTGCAGTCACCAATTCAGCCGCTCTATTTTCTTTTTCCTGATTTTGATGCGCAAGTTCTTTGTTAGCAATGAGTAATTCTGAAGTGGCAATTATCAATTCTGCCGCGCGTTTTTCCCGTTCAATAACTTGAAGTGCAAGTTGCTTGTTTGCAATGATTAATTCTGCCGCACGTTTTTCTTTTTCCTGATCTTGATAAGCAAGTTCTTTGTTTGCAATTACCAATTCAGCGGCACGCTTTTCTTTTTCAATGACTTGAATAGCAAGTTCTTTATTGGCAATCACTAACTCTGCAGCACGTTTCTGTTTTTCTGTACTCTGAAGAGCAAGCTGCTTGTTTGCAATGATTAATTCTGCCGCATGGTTTTCTTTACCATCTATTTCAAGAGCAATAATGTTATTTTCGGAAAGAGATTTTTTACTCATATGCTTTAAGTGTACTCAAAGATAGTCTAGACGCAGACAATTATAACATTGGGTTCCATTATTTTATTGCAAACGCGGCACTGGCAGATCAAGAGGTAAATAAAGTATGAAAAAACCCTAATAATTCATAACAAAAAGTCAGCTATTGCAGGGGATTTTCACTAACTTTTATTTTGCTGGACTTTTTCTAACCTCAAAATCCTTATATAGCAGAAGTAGAGTAATGCAAAACCAAAAACACCAAAAGAACAATCAATTAGTTGCCAATAGAAAGGAATTCCCCTTATTGCTCCGGCAATAAATGCTAAAGGAAAAACCATGATGCAGGCAATCATTCCGAACTGCAGTACCCAAATGTTTTTTACCGGATCTTTCAAAGGTCCGATAAAAGCAACTGCAATTACCAGGTGTGCAAAAGCGAGCCAATCAGTTCCGTAGCTTAAATAAGGGAAATTTTCGTTGGTATTTTTTACAGCCAAGTACACTTCATTAATCCAATTTTGAAAATAATCAGGGAAGGAAGATATGTTGGCGTTTACGATTGCTAATTCAGTTTCAATAGGGAAAGCTGTAATACCGCTTAATACCAGAAATACTATAAATAATAAGATTAAATTCCTTATCTGCTTTCTTAGTTTATTTTCGATTGTTGATGTCATAATGTTTTTAAATTTATAACTCTTTTGGAGCTTTAAACCGCTGTTTTTTTAATGCCTCTTATCACTACGCCAAATCCATAGAAAATTGACGATATTAATGTTGAAAATATAAAGCCAGTTATGAATGAAAAATTCCTTCCAACATCGTTTGTCAATCTGAACATTGCTTCCTCTTGTTCTTTTGTTCTTTCAATTCCACCGAAAGTGCCATCTTTGTCAAGATCATATCGGTTTAGATCAAATTGATAATAAATATCTTCAAAGGCTGCTTTGCCTGTAATTAGAAGGTATAAAACTAGAAACAGCATAATGCTTTTCCAAAGCAGTTTGTTTTTGGCAAAAAGACTTTTGCGATTGACGACAATTCTAACCAACCCAATAACAGAAATTATTGCTGGGATTATTAAATGATATGGAATACTTAGCTCGTTCAATTTAATCTTTAATTTTTCGCCATTCAACAGTATTGTCTTTGGCTAGTTTTAGTACTAAGAATTTCTTGTGCAAAGGGAAAGCGCCTATCTCTTTGGCAAGAACTTCGTAATATAAATAATCTTCATTAATGCGGTCGGGTTCACCAAGCTTAGCTATTACTTCTTTTTTCGTCAAGCCTTTTAGTTTTACCTTATAAACCAAATCTTCAAGCATTTCGTCACGGTAGTTATAATTGTCATCTTCGTCTTTGGCTTTCCAGAGAGTTGTGTCAAAATTTTTTTTCGAAATTTCCTCTTTATTGTCTTTACAGGATAGACAGCATAAAATAAAGCAGGCTATTAGAAATTTTGTTTTCATAATTATAATTTTATAAAGTACTTTGAATTGCAAAGTAAAATAATTTAATCAAACGATGCAAGAAAATTTTAGGAAAGTTTAGATAGAGAAAATCAATTTTTGGCGGAAGCCTTGATTTTGCTTATAAAGCTTCGGCATTCGGCAACATCTTTTCCAATATAGGAAATGTGATTATCGGGGCGGACCAAGACATAAAAATCGGTATTGTTATCAAAAACGGAATCTGGTATTTCAGTAAATGAATGAAAACTCATTGCAATTCCAGTATTATCCAATGGGTTTTGAATGGTATTTTTTCCAAAATAAAGCAATTTGAAAACAGGTTCGGCTAAATAACTGAATATGGATTTTCCATCCGAAAAAACAAAATAATGCATTCGGTCACCGGCTTTTGCTTTACCAATCGAACTTTTTGAGGTTAGGAAACTATCGGGATAAGCAATTCCGATTTGCGAAAGCAAAGGGTAAATTTTTCGTTTAACGAAGTTATTTGATGAAAGTACCATCAGAAAAATAGGGAAGAAACCATTCCTGATGAAATTCCAGAAACCATTCACACCCGACATGATATCGAACATTCTGTCGGTAGTGTTTAGAAGGTTTTTGGCATTTTGAGTACGCTCGGTATTATAGCTTTGTAAAACTTTATTATTAACTTCGCCCCTTAGACTATACACCATTTTCCAGGCCAGATTATAAGCATCCTGAATACCAGTATTCATGCCTTGTCCGCCGGCAGGTGTGTGAATATGAGCGGCATCACCAGCAATAAAACAGCGTCCATCCATAAAAGAATTGGCTTTGCGGCTGTGTACTTTGTAGGTCGAAAACCATTGCACTTTTCCAAAATCTACCGGAGAAATAATTCCTTTTTTTATAATTGGTTCTACTTCAGCAAAATTGTATTCATGACTATCATCCGTGTGCTCGGGCAAAACTCCAATTATGCGGTAATGTCCAGTTCCTTCCATAGGGAAGAATAGCACAAACCCTTTTGGAATTAGGTACATATACAACCTGTTTTCATTAATAACCGAACTTTTGAGAATGACATCGGCAACATAAAACAATTTGGGTTCTGTACTTCCTTCAAACGACAAACCTAATTGATGACGCACCAAACTACCAGCACCGTCACAACCGACTAAGTAGTCCGCTTCAATTTTTTGCTCGGTTCCATTTTTGTCTTTATAATAAACTTTAACTCCATTATTATCCTGTTCAAAATGATTTAATTCAGCATTCCATTTTATCTGTTTTCCGTTTTTCTGAAGGTACTCAGCTAAAAGTTGTTCGGTTTTGCTTTGTTCCAAAGAGAGTGCAAAAGGGAAATCACTGAGTCCTTTTCCCATATTGGACAAATCTAATGATGCCCGGCGTTTTCCTTTGCTAAACAAAATCATTCCGGTAGTGAGCTGGCCTCTTTTCATTGCTTCCTCTACAATGCCAAGTTCCTGAAAGATTTCAAGTGTCCGTGCCTGAACCGCAATAGCTTTTGACAGATTAGTTGTTTTATCGTTTTTTTCAATAATGATAAAATCAATTTTGTGGCGAATTAGTTGCGCTGCCATGCTCAAACCTGTTGGTCCGGCACCGATAATGACGACTTGTGTTTTAGTATGATTTGGATTTTCCATTGATGAAGCAATTGCGCTCCATAAAGATAAAGTTTTTAGAGAAAAGCTTTGTTATATAATTAGATGATATATTATTCTTTTACGTTGATTTTTGTATTCAGGGAATGAGTTCCAAATTCCGGTGCATACATGCTTTGTAAAGTCGAAATGCCGTTATTGAAAACTCCTTTGTTTGTTACTCTCAAATCATATTCAAGCACGTAAGTTCCTTTATGTATATTGTCAAAAAAGAAATGTGTAGCGACATCTTTTGTGCTTTTATAATATCCCAATCCGCTTTGCCAAACATAACCTGAAATAACATCAACGGGTTCGAGACAAGATGCTCTTAAATCTTTTAAATGAACAAATTCAAGATCGGTATCCGTTTTAATTATCAGCCTTACAGTAAGCAAATCACCGACTTTTACGCTTTCATTTTTCAACGCAACAAGCTCGTCACCTTTGGTTGTTTTTACTTTTTTGTACATTTTTTTGTCAATCACCAAAGTATTTGTCGAATCCACCTTGATGTTTTCCAGGTTTTCGAAATACTGCCAGTATACACCACCAAATCCAGGGACTTTAGTTTTATTGTCGACAGTGATTGTTCCCATTTTGGAATCAATTTCTTTCCCATCAAATCGGATTTTAAGATAACCGCTATCCAGTTCGTCGTCTTTTTTTAATAACTTTTGTGTCAGAATCTTTTCATCACCAATTTTGATTTTGGTGTTTTCTTTTAGCGAAGTCCAATCATTACCCTGATATAGCAGAGCATATATTGCTTCGGTAGTAGACTTAGTTGTTGGCCAGTTATTTGCCTGTTTATTTTTGATAAGCCATACTTTCATGGCATCAATAGTTTCCTTGTTTTTGTCGATTTCGGCAAAAGCTTCTATCAACAAACAATGTGTTTCGATATTGGATTGATACCAATTGCAGCCATTTCTGTTTTCAATCCAATACATGCCAATTTCTTCATTATTTGAAACAGTTTCCCTGAGGCTGGCAATTATCTTTTTGGCAAAATCTTTTTCATTGAATCGATTCATGATTAGCGCTAACAATCCTTTTTCATACAAACCATAACCCAGCCAATCTTCTTTGCAGTGATTTAGCTGAAGCTTTATTATAGAATCACATTTTTTAGATAACGGATATTCCTTGATAAAGAAACTTCGGGTGTACAGGTAATTTAAATTGACAGTCGAATAATATCTTATTTTTTTGTTTTCGAAATAATCGCCAACAAATTTGCTGTCCAGATTTGGAATTCCTTTAGAGACAATGTTTTTATATTTTAAACTGTCTGCCGGAAATAGTTTGTTTAAATGACCAATTCCGGAAAGGATATGCTGTGAAATATACCTGTTCTCATTTCCGCCACTAAACCAGGCAAATCCACCGGAAGGCAAGATGAGGTTTTCTATTTTACTAAATGCTTTTTCATTGTTTTCTTTTAGTGAATTCAAATCCATCAGCAATGCTAACCTTTGGTTTGCCTGCTCATCACTTTCAGCATCCAGCAACCATGGCGTTTCTGCCAGGACAATGGATTTTAGTTCATCGTTGAGTTTCAATCTCGATTCTGGTAATTTTTTATCATGCCATTTTTTCAGAAGTGATTCCGCTTTTGGATTACTGGTTATAATCTTTTCGGCTATGCAGTTTGCGTAGTATTTGGCAAAAGTCTGCTCAGCACATTCATGTGGATAATTCATTAAATAAGGCAGCGATTGCAGTGCCATCCAAATCGGATTTGAAGTATATTCAAATGTCAGCGCGTGATTTTGAAGTGTAGTGGAAGTATTGTTCTTCAAATTGGCAAACGTAAATTCACGCTTGGTATTACCTCTGACCCAAATCGGAATGCTTTCAGTAATCAGGATTTTGTTTGTTAAAACAGGCAAAATGTTTTCTTCACCATCACTCAGCATTCCAGATTTTGCAATGACTTTGTATCGCAATCCCTGAACGCCTTCAGGAATTGTGATCAACCAGTTTACTACAACACTTTGTTTTGCTTTACAGATGAAAGGTTTTGTGTTGTCTTTATTTAGCGTAATGGCATCAATCGGGTTATTGGTCGCAGCATCGAATAAAAGCAATATGGCATTTCCTGTTTTTGTTTCCATCGTCAGATTAACCACTTTCAGGGCCAGGTTTATAGTATCATTTTCTCTGACAAACCGAGGCATATTTGGCATTACCATTATGTCTTTTTGCGAAACGATATCTGCCTGAAAATAACCTGTTTCAGCTTTTTTGTTATGGGCAAAAAGACGCATTCTCCATTTGGTTAGTGATTCGGGAGTTGTAAAACTGAAACTGATTTTTCCTTCAGCATCAGTAGTTAGATTAGGATAGAAAAATGCGGTTTCATTAAAATTGGTTCTGGTTTTTACCTGTTGCAATTCTTTCATCCCTTTTTTGGTATTGATTATGATAACGCCATTTCCGGCTTTTGAACCATACATAGCAATGGCTGCTGTATCTTTTAAAACATTAATATTATCAATATCGCCCTGATTTATTTTAGAAGCTGTTTCTTCATCAACGAGTAGACCGTCAACAACATAAAGAGTACCTGTATAAGTACCGGTAATGCTTACATTTCCTCGTATTATTACCTGAACTCCAGCAGCTTTACCTTGAATTGCATTTCTAAATGCTAAGGATGGAGCTTCTTTATCAAATTCTTCTCCAGACACTGTAGTTACGGCTGAGGTAAGACTATTTTTTTCTTTCTTGTAATAACCCAGATTTGTCTGAATTACAACTTCCTCAAGTGAAACACCTTCTTTGAGTCTGATGTCAATGTTTTTTTCTTTACCAACTACTACATTTTCATCTTGCATTCCAACAAAACTA
Organism: Flavobacterium sp.; assembly: GCF_039916025.1. Classification (GTDB taxonomy): domain Bacteria; phylum Bacteroidota; class Bacteroidia; order Flavobacteriales; family Flavobacteriaceae; genus Flavobacterium. Next base: position 27,229 of record NZ_JBDSMB010000082.1, on the reverse strand, counting down.
ATAACGAGAACTTCTCCATTTTCTACGTCAAATTGGTAATATCCGTCAAAATCGGTTTGTGTACCGCGATTGGTTCCTTTTACAACTACATTAACTCCGGGTATTGGTCCGGTTTTGTCTGAAACTATTCCGTAAACAGTTCTTGCATTTTTTGGAATGCTCGCATCCGGCCCGTATTTTTTCAGGTATTCTGTATTTGCATAGTTGCTTCTATTGTTAAAGTCGAATCCGAACCACTGGATTTCTGGCTCCCGAATATAGGTTTTGTAAAATTTGGAATAGAAATACAAACCACTAAACCGGGTTTCGTTACCATACCAATTTTGGGTTTGATGCGATATTTCAGGAAATGAATAGCCGGTGTAAAACCGCTCAACATTCCAATTCTTAATAGCAAATTCGTCTAACGAAACATCATACATACTGGCCAGAACTTCGGCCTGCATTTTGGAATTTTTGATGATAAAAGACCAGTTTTCATTGCTTCCCGGCTCGATTTTGTTTCTCATGCTTCTGATTTCAAATTCGAGTTTGGTTTCAATATCTTCATTGCTGATGGTTGTAAATTCGCTGTAATATGTATTCTCCCAAACCGAAGAAAAATGAAACTGAATGTCACTTTCATAATTTGCAGCTTTAGGAAATTTTACTACGCCATAACCATTCTTTAATTGGATGACAGTTTCCGATTTCTTCCGGTTATTATCAAAAAAACGGGTAGTAACATACAAATCGGGAATAACTGATTTGATTTCATAAACAAAATACTCTTTTTCTTTGTCAAGTTGGTTGAAGGTAAAAAGCGTTTTGTTTGATGGTTTTTTGTTTTTGGAAGCAAGTTCAAAGTAGTTTTCGGATGTGATTGGATTTCCTTTTTGATCTTTGGCTTCCACCACAATTTTGTACAATCCTAATTTGTATTTTTTCAGAAAAGCCAAATCAACATCGGTGGATTTCTGAGTGTCAAAAGGTATTGTAAGTATTTTGTTTTCCTTAATTTCATTATCCTCTTTATCATAGGCTTCAAACGGAAACAACGCTTCAAATTGTTTTCGGTCAATGGCATTTAGTTCTGGAAGGCGTTCTTTTTTTATCAGATACTCTTTTTGATTTCTTTCAAAAAGAGTAATAGTTCCTTTGGCATTTATTGGAAAATTGTTTAGTGTTGTAGCGTTTACCTGTAACGATTTTGCGTCTTCCTGAATGACATAGTTGGGAATTGTACAATTCAGTTTCAGCATTTTTTGACCAACTGTTACATCCGAAACTGCTGTTCTTGTTTCGCCATTTAGGTCGGTGATTTCGGCTTTGATGTTAAAATAGAAAGTTTCAATATCATCAAGAGAGAGACTATCCTGTACGGCTTCGAATTCGATTTTGAAATTTCCATTTCCGTCTGTCGTTGTTTCGGTATTGATATAGTTTTGTTTGTAGCTGTATATGGCCTCTTTGCCCAGGATGTTTTTTGAAACAGTATAACTTACTTTAGCATTGGTCAGATTGCTTCCTGCCAGTGTTTTGGCGTTTCCACTGACGATAATAGTATCTCCAACCGTATAATTTTCCTTGATTTTATCAAATACAACTTCAAAGGTTGGCCGTTTGTATTCTTCTACTTTAAAGCCAAACCTACTGTTTTCGTTATAATTAGCATTGTCCCAAAAACTATGTTCGTCTTTTTCTTTGTCATAATATTTGGTATCTACTTCATTATCTAAAGGCTCTTCGATGGAAATTTTGAAATCTCCGGTCAAAACATTTTTAGGAATTTCATATTCTCCGGTAAAGCTTCCAAATTCGTTGGTTTGAAGATCAAACTCTTTTACATCATCATCCTGTGCATTTGTTATGATTATATGAACGGTTAAATTAGGAACAACGCTTTTGACCTTTTTTTTATTTTTTATCATAAACCCTTTGAAATATACTTTTTGTCCAGGGCGATAAATGGCACGGTCAAAGAAAACCATGGATTTGGCTTCAAAACCTTCATAGTCATTAGTCAAATCATATTTTGTAGACATGTAATAATTACTATAAAGCGTATCGTTTTCGGTAACGAATAGTAAATCGCTGTAAAGGTTATCGCTGCCTTTCGGCTTGAATTCGAAGTGTATCGTTCCGTTTTTATTGGATTTTCTTGTGCTGTCATCGTTAATCGCAACTGCATTCTCAACTGGTTGTCCTGTTTTTCTATTCAAAAGTTGGAAAACATCATAATCACCTTCTCTTTCTTTAACAAAATCGATATTAGAAACCTGAATAACCTGATAGGCAAAGGCTTTTTTTTCCGGATAGCCAAATGGGTTTTTTAAATCAAAAAACAACAGATAACTGCCTAAATCCAGATTATCCATCAGAATTTCTGAGGTGTATTGATAATGGTCTCCTTTTGTTGGGATAACTTTTATAGAAGTCTTAGCAGGCTGATGTTTTTCGATATAATCAAATACCAATGAATCTTTGTCAATTGCTTTGTTTTTCTTATTCCTGCCATAGCCGTAGTATCTTGATTGCGTCAGTTTTTTTAAAATAGCAATCGGAATTTTGTAATACCTAAGCTGTAAAGAATCTACATTTTTAGACTCGACAAACGCTCTGAAGTTTTGATTTGGATAGAGTTTGTCTTTGATATTCAATGTTATTTTTTTGCCAAGGATTTTTTCTTTTAATGTTTCAGCTTCAGCTTTTGCATTCGGATTCTCTGATGTATTCAGAATGTTTTCTACAATAGCCAAAACTTCAGAATCATAGTTTTTTGCGTTTCCTTTTGAAGTTAGAGAAAAGTAGTATTGTGCTTTTTCAATTCGAATATCCTGGATTAAATAATTGTTTGTTGTTATTTCTTCGAGTTCACTAAGTTTAGAAAAATAATATTCTCTGTCATTAAAATAAGTTTCGAATCCCTTCATTCGGTTATGTTGCAAAATATTAATGTCGTCATTGTTGTTTTTCAGGCAGTATTTCTCATTGTTTTGATAGAGTTCGATAATAGCTTTCAGACCTTCGTCGGTAATGGTATCTGTTCTGAATTGTGCAAACTCAGTTGATTTTTTAAACAGTTCGCGACTTGTTTTTACATATTTTTTTGAATCTGAAATATACCATTTTGAAAGGCGGTACTTTAGCGTAGCTTTAAGCAGGAAGTCGTAAATACTAAGTTTTTTGGTATCTGTATAAGGAGCAATTTCAAATACAGAAGCAAATTCATTGATATTTGTTGCCCGAAGTTGTTTTTCGTCTTTTAGTAAATTTTGATAAGCATTGTTTATTTCTCTGTCAAAGTCTCTTGGAGTCCATGTTTTCCAATCTTTTGAACTTGAATCGGTTTCTGCCAAGGCGGTTTTTTGGTTTATGGTATATCTGAAATTCTGATAGTATTTTTCCAAAAGAGTAGCATAGATATAATTCAGTAAAGCCTTTTGACTTCCTTTGGCATTTTTAATTTCATGGTTGAGATTATTCAAAATTATTTTCTGAGCATTCTCATCGCTAACCTGAATGAATTTAGATTGATAGAAAAAGCACTTGATGATTTGATTCTCAATTTTTTTCTTTTTTGCTTTCTTGTAAATTGCGTCAACAGCCTGATGCGCCGATTTTATTTTTCCATCCAATTCAAATTGAATTACTTCTTTCCACTCTTGTTTGAAATCTTGAGCAAAACTTCTTGAAAATAAAATTAGCAGGGCAATAGTAAAAAGATGCTTCATAATAGGAGTGTTTCTATATCTATAGAGTATGAAATTTATAAAAAAGTTGGGAAGCATTGTGTGATTTCTGATATATAATTTAAGATTTGATTGTAAGTGTTTTGATTTCAGTTTATTAACGCTATTTATAAAATTCGTTTTATTGTTTTCTAAACAAAAAAATCCGTCTCGATTTATTTCGAAACGGATTATATTATTTTAGTTTTTAGGATTAAAAACTCATTAATGGATCAACTTTTTGGTGATTACAACATCGTTGTCTAAAGTGATTTTTGCAATATAAATGCCATTAGGATAATTGAATGCATCTGTAAATTGCTTTTTAAATTCTGTCAAAGAATAGTTATTTATAAGTTTTCCTGTGATGTCATAAAGCCTGATTTCTTTAATAAGTTCACTTGATTCAATTCTGATTACATGATTAGATATCGTAGCAAAAGTGTTTATTTCACTAGGGTTATTTGTCCCTAAACTACTTCCGGTGAAGCGAAGTGAAAAACGGTCATTATAAATACCAATTGGTAATGAAATGGCAAAATCACCATTTTTGATATCATAATCAATTCCTGTTTCAGCATCATGAATGTATAATTGAGTATCATCAGAAATATTTTCCAGCGTATCTACTTTGATTGTGCATACACCTGCAGTTGAAGTTTTTAAGCCAAGAGGTAATATCTGATCCAGGTTAAAATTTGAAACCGCCTGAATAGTCAATTTGGCATCGATTGTTTTCCAATACAAATCTGCTGCATTTTCATCAATTATCGGAGCATCATAACCAACATCAAAATAACTGGTGGTATTTTCATCAACGCCTACTAAAATCTGTCTATATATATTGGAAGGCGATTGGTACAACAATCTGATTTTTTGTCTGGTGTCAATAGTGTCATTTACTGTTTGATTTTGGTTATTTGATTTAAAGAAAACAGAGTTACTAACCGATTCTATCTTGAAAGCCCGCTGACTGTTTTTAAAGTTTATAGTTCCACCGGTAACTGGCGTACTCAAACCAGGATTGTTTCCGGTTAATTCTGCATTTGAACCAGTACCTACAAAAAATCCTTGTGCTACCGGAATATATCTTTTTGGCACTTTTGTACCCATAGAACCATCAGCATTTATCAATGGATCACTTGAAATAGCTACAACACCACCCATTAATGTATAGCTGGAATAACCACCAATATATTCGTTTAAAATATGAGTTTGTCCTCCAAAATGATCCCAAAAATATAACGCTCCATTAAAAATATTTGTAGCAGCTCTTCCGGCACCATCTTTTATATTGTCTTTGATAAATTCGTCAGCATCTAAGGCACATGGATAAGGATTTCCAACTAAATAGCTTTGATTTAAAGCAATAGACAAAGGTATTATCCCATTATTTGGTTTGCCAACAAAAACATAATTCTGCGGAGCGGTAAATGGAGCAATTCCGGTAACACCTTTCATAGTAAAACCTTCGGCGGAATTTATGGTTCCTGTACTTGAAACAGCCTGCCATCCTGCGTAAACTGTGCTTATACTTGTGTATTTAAATAACCATCTGTTACTAATTTTAACAGGAGTTGTTATGGCGCCATCGGCAAAATAAGCTCCGTCACCAAATGTTATTGCACTTGGACTAAACGAATTTGTAGCCGAGTCAGTACCATCTCTTAAAACACCACTTAGAGAATAACTTGTGCCATTTGTTGTAACGGGTGAAGTCCAGTAGTTGTAATGGTAACTACTTCTGTTACCTTGTTGGTCAATTAAAATTTTTCCTGTTCCGGAAGAAGGATTTGCTGCTGTTCCATTTTGAACAAGCTGCGCTTCTCCGACTAATCGCAAATCACCACTTAACAATGATAAGCTATTAGCCACTGTTAATTGAAATCCATCAACAACACTAACACCTTTAGCACTATTTGAATTGTTTAAGGTTAAATTATAAAAAGTTTCATTCGTTTTAATACTTAAATTAACAGTTTGAACCTGGTTTAAAGTCGAACTATTGAATGTAACTGTTCCTTGTCCGGGTGTAAAAGTGCCGCTGTTTTTCCAATCCCGGCTCACATACAAATTAGAGTTGGTTGCCATAGTCAATGTGGCGCCAGTTGCAATTAGTACATCTTGTGCGCGGGCAATGTTGCTATACAATGCTGCAAAACCAGATGTAGAAGGATCAATTAATGGCATTCTTACCGCTCCGGTAGGAATTTGTGCATTTACAGTAGCGGATGGCAATCCACCTGCCCAGTTTTTACAGTCAAACCAATCGGTGCTTACTAAACCTGTCCATAATCCTACTGTTCCGTTTAAAACTGTTACTACTGCGGAACCAGTTAAATCTTGTGGTTTAGCTGTACATTTTGAGTCGCTCAAAGCAGTGATTGTATAGGTTCTATTAACGGTCATCCCTGTTACATTGAAAACGAAAGGATTGGTATTAACATTATTTACAGTTGTTGTGGTTATGCCGTTACTATAGGTTACACTCCATGGAGCAACTCCGGTCAAAGCCACACTAAAGGTTGCTGTTCCGCCATTACAAATAGTTTGTGACGGACCGATATTCGCTGTTGGTCTTTGATTTACAGTAACCGTGATATAAGTGGTTCCTTCAGGCCCGAAACTGGTACATCCATTCAAATGTGAAGTAATAGCATACGTTGTTGTTACAATTGGGGATACTACGGCAGTGGCTGTTGTGCTTATTATTAAGCCTGTTGAAGAATCTACCCATTCTGTTGTTAAATTTGATGGGGCATCCGGGATTAAAATATTGTCAATAGCCCAGGAACTATTAGCATTTCCATTATATACAAATCGAATTCTTAAATTTGCCTGTCCAAGATAATTACTCAAATCTATACTTTGAAGTGGAAAAGCAGTGTAAGGAGTTCTTGTGCTTGGACCAGAATACTGAGCTAAAACTATGGTGTAGGTTGCACCACCATCAAGTGATAATTGTACAGATACGGAAGCACCAGCCTGAAGATTAAACGCATGGTTGAAATTTAAACTAGCTGATGGTAATCCAAAAGTATTGAATATTGGAGTTTGCATTACTGAGTTAAAATTACCACTCGCAATAGCAAATTTCCCAGAAGAAGTATAATTAATACCAGCATAAGTTCCACCATTGGTTGCACTCAGTCTAAAAGGTCCATCGGATGTATTACTTCCTCCGGCATTTAAACAATTCCCACAACCATCAACTACCCAGTTATCAGGATTAGCATTACTAAATGTTCCACCTTCTGCAAGATAGGCACTAGTAGCAAATCCACTTTCAGAGAATAGGTTGGAAGAGTCGCCAACACAAATAGTTTGAGGTGTCGCAGTTACAGGTGTAGGCTTGATGTTAGGAATAACATTTACCCTTGTTACTAACGAATAAGCTAAACTACAGGCAGCTCCATTTTGTATTACAGCTCTGAAAAGAGTTGATTGCGTAATGTTGGTATAAGTATAACTTGCAGTTGTATTTGCAATCGGAAGCCATGTAACACCACCGTCAGTAGTGTATTCCCAACCAACCACATTGCCAACATGATCACTTAAATAAACGGTTCCGGTAGCGAAATGACATTCTGTAATGGTTCTAACAACTGGAGTTACTCCAGGTAGTGAACTTGAAGCGGTGCCTCCAACAGAAGATACGTTAACAATAACAGCTGCAGTAATCGGACTTCCAACACAACCATTTGAAGTAGGTGTGAAAGTATAAATAACGGATTGTGCAGTGGTTGTATTGTTAATTAAAATTTGCGAAAACGAAAATGAATTTCCAGCAGCAATTACTGCTGATGTTCCACTAGCAGTTCCCGAAACATTAGTTGTATTGTCTCTCGTCCAGGTATAAGTTGCAGCAAGATTATTTGTATTGCTAACAACTATTGGAGAAAATGTAATCGCAGAGCATACTGTTTGAGTTGTTGGATTAACAGCCGTTATAGGGGTTGGATTAACAGTTACAGTTAATGTAAAAGTAGCACCACTACAACTTCCTGATAATGGCGTAATAGTATATGTTGCAGTTTGGACAGTAGTTGTCGGATTTGTTAATGTTTGAATTATAGAATTTTGATTAGTACCAATTGTAGCACCTGTAATTCCTCCGGTAACCGATGGAAGTCCCCATGAGTATAATGTTCCTGATGGGATTATATTTCCACTTCCATTTGCTGGTGTAATAGTAAAAGTTCCATTGGTACATATAGTTGTTACAGCATTTTGAATGCTTGGTTTTGGAGTAACTGTAACAGTAAGCGTGAAACTAGAACCTGAACATGATGGAGAGATTCCGGATGCTGGAGTTACAGTATAAGTAGCTGTTTGATTTGTATTTGTTGGGTTGCTTAATGTGCCAGTTATTGCAGTTTGTCCACTCAAACCTGCACCACCAGTCACTCCACCGGTTACACTTGGTGCTGACCATGAATATACTGTATTTGCAGGTACCATAGTGGCTGCATTTGGAATTCCGTCAACCGGAGTAAAACTAAATCCACTTTGACTGCAAGTGCTTAGACTCTGAACCGGAATTACAGCTTTTGGACTTACAACTACAGTTGAGGTAATTGTGTTACCAACACAACCATTTGAAGTAGGTGTGAAAGTAAAGATAACAGACTGTGAAGTAGTTGTATTGTTGGTTAAAATTTGCGAAAGCGAAAACGAATTTCCGACAGCAATTACTGCCGATGATCCACTTGTAGTTCCTGAAACGTTAGTTGTATTATCTCTGCTCCAGATGTAAGATGTTGCGAGGTTATTAGTATTGCTGACAGCTATTGGAGAAAATGTAATCGCAGAGCATACTGTTTGAGTTGTTGGATTAACAGCTGTTACCGGATTAGGATTAACAGTTACAGTTAATGTAAAAGTAGCACCACTACAACTTCCTGATAATGGCGTAATAGTATAGGTTGCAGTTTGGACTGTAGTTGTCGGATTTGTTAATGTTTGAATTATAGAATTTTGATTACTGCCAATCGTTGCGCCTGTAATTCCTCCGGTAACCGATGGAAGTCCCCAGGAATATAATGTTCCTGAAGGAATTAAATTCCCGCTCCCATTTGCTGGAGTAATTGTAAAAGTCCCATCAGTACAAATAGTTGTTACAGCGTTTTGAATGCTTGGTTTTGGAGTAACTGTAACTGTAACAGTAAAACTTGAACCCGGACATGATGGAGAAATTCCGGAAGTAGGCGTAACAGTATAGGTAGCTGTTTGATTTGTATTTGTTGGGTTGCTTAATGTGCCAGTTATAGCAGTTTGTCCACTCAAACCTGCACCACCAGTCATTCCGCCAGTTACACTTGGTGCTGACCATGAATATACTGTATTTGCCGGAACTATAGTAGCAGCATTTGGAATTCCGTCAACCGGAGTCAAGCTAAATCCACTTTGACTGCAGGTGCTTAGGCTTTGTGCCGGAATTACAGCTTTAGGATTAATAACCAAAGCAGCATTATTCGAAGTGTCTGTGCCAACACAACCATTGCTTACAACACAATTGTAATCAGTTGCTGCATCGCTTATTGTTGCAGGATTAATAGTCAAGGTTGGGCTTGTTGCACCAGAAATATTTCCACCATTGCTTAATAATGTTGCTCCTTTATACCATTGATAAACTAAACTTCCTCCAGAACCAGTTATTGAAAAACTAACAGTTCCATTTGGACAAACAGTCTGAGTTGTCAAGGGTTGTCCGGTTACAGTTGGACTTTGATTTACATTTAAATTAGAATTAGAAGAAGAAACTGCACTACATGGATTTGTGCCGCTCACTAAACAATGATAATTGGTGGCAGCGTCACCACTAACCAGTGGAGAAATACTCAAACTGTCAGTTGTAGCACCAGAAATTGCACCACCATCAGTTAAGACAGTTGCGCCTTTGTACCATTGATATGTCAATCCAGCACCTGTAGCAGCAACACTAATTGTTGCCGTATCTCCTGTACATAATGTTTGTGTAGCAAGTGGTTGTGCTGTTATGGTAATCTTTTGAATTACAATTAATTCAGCATTTATTGAAGTAGCTGTTGAGGCGCAGGTTCCGCCCACAACACAATAGTAATTTGCAGATGTATCGGTTAAAGAAACCGGATTTATAACAAGAGTTGCACTAGTTGCACCAGAAATAGCACCGCCATTATTTAAAGAAATAGCACCGTTATACCATTGATAGGTTAATCCAGTCGCTATAGCACTTATGGAAATACTCACCGAATTACCTTCACAAACAGTTTGTAAAGTTTGAGGTTGTGTGGTTATGGAAGCACTTTGGTTTACATTTAATATAGAATTAGTCGAAGCAATAACACTACATGGACTTGTTCCGCTAACAACGCAATAGTAATTTGCTGCAGCATCGCCAATAACTAAAGATGAAATAGTCAAAGTATCTGTCGTTGCTCCAGAAATTGAACCACCATCTGCTAAAGAACCCGCGCCTTTGTACCATTGATAAGTAATTCCGGCACCTGTTGCAGCTAGAGTAAAGGTTGCAGTGTCTCCGGTACATAAAGTTTGTGTAGCAATAGGCTGAGAAGTAATAGAAATTTTTTCAATTACGATTAACGCAGCATTTGCTGAAGTTGCTGAAGGAGAACATGTACCGCTTACAACACAATTATAATTTGTTGATGCATCAGTTAAAGAAACAGGATTTATGGTAAGTGTGGCTGTATTTGCACCAGAAACGGAACCACCATTACCTAAAGAAGTAGCGCCATTATACCATTGATACGTCAATCCTGCACCAGTAGCATTTACAGAAAAACTAACAGAACTTCCGGAACAAATAGTTTGCGTAGCAGTTGGATCTGAACTTATAGCTGGTAATGCTAATACATTCACAGTATTAGTTGTTTTGCTGCAAGTGGTAGTTGAATCTGTATAAGTAAATGTCACACTTCCAACAGCAATACCAGTTACTAAACCAGTATTGTCGACTGTTGCTTTATTATCATCACTGCTAGTCCATGTTCCACCTGAATTTGGTGTTAATTGTATTGTGCTTCCAATGCATACATTAGCTGGAGATGAAACAACAGGAAGTGAATTGACAGTAACAGTTGTATTTATAGAATTAGTACATCCATTTCCATTTGTATAAGTATAAGTAATAAGCGAAGTTCCGGCAGAAAGCCCTGAAACCACACCACTTGAATTTATTGTGGCCACACCAGTAGAAGCACTATTCCAAGTACCACCAGGAGTTGAGTTTGATAATGTTGTAGTTGAGCCTATACAAACGGAGGTTGTTCCTGTAATAGCACTTAAAACAGGTAACGGATTAACTGCAACAGCAACTGAAGCGCAAGTAGTCGTATTACAAGTTCCATTATATCTAACAAAATATGTAGTATTTCCAGATGGAGATACAGTAATACTGTTGCCTGTCCCAGCTGATGTTCCTCCACAAGAGCCGCTAAACCATTCGGCAATAGCGCCAGTTCCAGCAGTTCCTCCGTTCAAAGTCAAGGTAGTTGATCCACCGATACAAATCGAAGGAGTTCCTGTGATGCTTGTTGGAGCAACAGAAAGTGCATTTACCGTCAGAGTTCTCGTAGCAGTTCTTGTCGTGCAACTTCCGCTGGCAAGAGTGTAGGTCATCGTTACAGGGCCGCCTGCAGTAACCGTTGTTATTACACCAGTTGAAGAATTTATTGTAGCGATTCCGGTATTACTGCTTGACCAACTGCCTCCTAAAACAGTTGAACTAAATGTTGATGTATTACCTAAGCAAATAGTTTGAGTACCAGATAAGGTTCCGGCATTTATAGGACAGGTATATGTAATTTTAATTTGGCCTTGTGCTCCAGTACCACCAGTACTTGAACAACCACAACTACCACCTCCAACAGTCGATCCGCTTCCTCCTCCGCCAGCTATAGTTCCAGGATTTCCATTTATAATTGAATTACTTCCAGCAGCTCCAACAGACAATCCGCCTGCTCCACCACCATTTCCACCAGCACCTCCAGCAGAACCAAGTGAAGCTGTTCCAGCTGATGTGGATCCTCCGGCAATTATTGAAGTTCCAATACTTCCGGTAGTAACTGCAGTTCTTGCAGCTCCATTTCCAACTAATCCTCCTAATCCTCCATTTGCAAACAATGTTCCCGAAGTATTAAACCAAGTTCCTTGTCCGTTAGTACCATTTGCTGCTGAAGTTCCTGAAGTTGATGGAGCTATAAATAAGTTGTATATAGTTCCAGATGTAACTCCCGAAAATGTAGTACTTACATAAGTACCACCAGTTCCACCAGAACCGCCTTTGTCTTTACCTGTTGCACCGCCGCCAGATCCACCAGCACCCCATGCTTCGACAGTTATAGATCCAGATACACCTGGAGGAACTGTCCAAGTACTGGCTCCCGTTGTGGTAATTGTTATTGTGGTTTGAGCAATCGAAATATTTCCGAGGAAAAGTGTGAGCGTAGCTAGAAGTAGGATATATTTTTTATCAAAAAATAATTCTAGTACAAATTCTGTTTTTTTACATAAGTAGTTTTTCTTCATAGGGCCATGAATTTTAAACTCTATTAATATTAATACTAAATTATGCTAGGTTTGCTCTAGCAGATAATTTTTCGGACACACTACTTTAAAAGTCGTTAAAATGCATTTTTTAACATTTATTTTTTAACATATTGAATCTAACATTCTGTTTTTCAATATTATGTGAGTTTTGGAAAAAAGCATTTCAACGAACGAAATGGTACTTTCATGGATAATTTGAAATTAAAAACGGATTAAGATTTCGTTCAATCTTAACAAATACTATTTAAAAAAGTAGGGATTAATAACTTATATTTGTTTCCTTGAATTCTTTTTCCAATTATGAAAATTCTTGTCACATTTTTGCTTTTTTTGCCCATGCTGCTCTTCTCTCAAACTAATTTTGAGAAAGCAGAAAAGCTATTTAAACAGGAAAAATATACTACGGCAAAACCTATCTTCGAAAGCATTTATAAGGAAAATCCAAATCAGTTAAAAACTATCGAGTATCTCGGTGATATTGCCAGCAACGCAAAAGATTGGGACAAAGCGGCTTTTTATTATGAAAAGCTAAAAACGTTAAAACCCAATGAAGCCGATTATTACTTCAAGTATGGAGGAGCTTTGGGAATGAAAGCACAAACTGGCGGAAAATGGGTTGCTATCGGACTGATTGGAGATATTAGGGAATCGTTTGAAAAAGCACTGATTCTTAACCCAAATCATATAGAAGCGCGTTGGGCTTTGATTGAATATTATCTTCAATTACCGGCAATTGTTGGCGGCAGCGAAAAAAAAGCACAACGATACTCGAATGAATTATTTAAAATTTCACCTGTTGATGGTTATCTTTCCAAAGCACACATTGATGAATATTTTAAACGATATAAAAGTGCCGAAAAAAACTATATAAAAGCAATCGGAATTGGTGGCTCAAAAAACACTTATCACAGATTAGCCGAATTATATAGAGAAAAATTAAATCAACCCGAAAAGGCAATACAGGTTTTACAAGCATATCAGGAAAAAAACAAATCATAAACATGCGTACACATTTCATAGCCATTGGCGGCGCAGCCATGCACAATCTTGCTTTAGCATTACACAATAAAGGATATCAGGTTACCGGAAGCGACGATGCCATATTTGAACCTTCCAAATCGCGTTTGGAAAAGAAAGGATTATTGCCAGTCGAATTTGGTTGGTTTCCCGAAAAAATAACTTCCGATATCGAAGCTATCATTCTCGGAATGCACGCAAAAGCTGATAATCCTGAATTGTTGAAAGCGCAGGAATTAGGTTTGAAAATTTATTCATATCCCGAATTTCTATACGAACAATCTAAAAACAAAACCCGCGTTGTCATTGGTGGTTCACACGGAAAAACTACCATAACTTCAATGATTTTACATGTGATGCATTACCATAATATTGAAGTCGATTATATGGTTGGCGCCCAATTGGAAGGTTTTGATACGATGGTGCATTTAACACATGAAAACGATTTTATTGTTTTGGAAGGCGATGAATATTTATCATCTCCAATTGACAGAAGACCAAAGTTTCATTTATACCAACCTAACATTGCTTTGCTTTCGGGGATTGCGTGGGATCATATCAATGTATTTCCGACGTTTGAAAACTACGTTGAACAATTTGAAATCTTTGTTAACCAAATCACTAAAGGTGGAATTTTGGTGTATAACGAAGAAGATGAAACCGTAAAAAAAGTAGCCGAAGAAACGACTAATACGATCAGAAGATTACCTTATTCAACACCAAGCTATTCGGTAGAAGACGGAACAACATTATTAGATACACCCGAAGGCCCAATGCCAATTGAGGTTTTTGGTGCACACAATCTGAACAATCTGGCTGGTGCCAAATGGATTTGCCAAAGCATGGGTGTAGATGAAGCCGATTTCTATCAGGCGATTGCCAGTTTCAAAGGCGCGTCCAAACGTTTGGAAAAAATTGCAGAAGGAAATGGCAAAGTGGCGTATAAAGATTTTGCACATTCACCAAGCAAAGTTTCAGCAACGACAAAAGCCGTAAAAGCACAATATCCCAACAGAAAACTAGTAGCTTGTTTAGAATTACATACATATAGCAGTTTGAATGCCGAATTCCTTAAAGAATATGAAGGTGCCCTTGATGCCGCAGATGTAGCGGTTGTTTTCTATTCTCCGGATGCTGTTAAGATTAAGCAATTGGAAGAAGTGAGTTATGACCAGATTGCACAATCATTCAAGCGCGACGATTTGATTATTTATACCAATCCAACAGAATTTAAGGATTTCCTTTTTAATTACGACTTGAATAATTCCGCTTTGCTTTTAATGAGTTCAGGCAATTATGGCGGACTCAATTTTGATGAGGTGAAAGAGTTGATTAGTTAGTGTACTTAAAATGCCCAACAATTTTCCAGTCAAATAAACAGTCTTCTAGAACCTGACCGTTTCCAACATTATGAACAATCATCAGTCGCTTTCCGTCTGGTGATTTTTTATTGGTGACAATGCCAATATGCGGATATTTATTGCCAATTATCCACGTGACCAATTCGCCCGTTTTGTAATCATCAGCATCAGCAGTGACAGAAAGTTTTTTTCCTTTTCTGCCAAAAAAAACCTCTAGATTCGGAACTCTTCTGTGGTCAATATTGGTGTCGGTCTTATGCAATCCCCATTTTTTAACATTGGGATATAATGAAAAGTTCTTGAGCATATCTTCATGGACTTCTTTTTGCAAATCGATGCCTAATTTTCGATAACTACGAATAATAACATCAGTGCAAACGCCTTTATCTTTTGGAACATCACCATTTGGATATTTTATCGCAAAATAAGTAGGGTCATAATCAATAGTTGGGTCAATGATAGAAATTGCAGCATTGGAAAGTTTTTCTTCAAATGAATTTGGTTTTAACGAAGTTACAGTTTCAATTTCTTTTTGACCACAAGTAAAAAATGTAAGTAAAGTGAGGAAAAAGTATACCATTTTCATAATTATTAGTTTTAAATTTATAACGGAAAAATCTTAATTTTAGTATATTGCTTTGGAACAAAATTTCTCCATAAAGAATTGGGCAGAAGATGATAAGCCACGCGAAAAGCTAATGCTGAAAGGAAAAGCCTCTTTAAGTGATGCCGAATTGGTTGCTATTCTCATTAGTTCAGGAAGCAGGAATGAAAGCGCAGTTGGTTTGAGCAAACGAATTTTATCAAGTGTCGATAATAATCTGAATGCGTTAGGGAAATTATCGCTGAAGCAATTAATGGGATTCAAAGGAATAGGCGAGGCGAAAGCTGTTTCCATCGCAGCCGCTTTAGAATTGGGAAGACGACGCAGAGCAGAACAAACTGTCGAACTGCAAAAAATAACATCGAGCAAAGCCGTTTTCGAAATCATGCAACCCATAATTGGAGAATTGCCACATGAAGAATTTTGGGTTTTGTATCTCAACAATTCCAATAAAGTCATCTACAAATCACAATTGTCAAAAGGCGGAATCACAGGAACGGTTGTCGATGTGAGATTAATTTTCAAAACTGCTTTGGAACAAGGCGCAATTTCCATAATTTTGACGCACAATCATCCTTCGGGCAAACTTCAGGCTAGTGATGCCGATAAGGATATTACCAAAAAACTAAAAGCGGCCGGTGAACAATTAGATATCAAAGTTCTCGACCATATTATAATTACCGAAACTGGCTATTTCAGTTTTCAGGACGAAGGCATTTTTTAAAATGAAAAACATAACAGACATTTTCTTCGATTTAGATCACACGCTTTGGGATTTTGATAAAAATTCTATTTTGGCATTTGATAAAATCTTTGCAGAACATTATCCAACTATTGATACCAATGTGTTTATTGAAATTTATGCACCGATAAATCAGGCGTGTTGGAAGTTGTACCAGGTTGATAAAATTACGCATCAGGAATTGCGTTATAATCGCCTGCGACAATCATTTGATGCTTTGAACTATACAATTTCTGATGACGAAATCAATAAAATTTCACATGATTATATTGAGTTCTTACCCGATAATAATCAGTTATTTGAAGGCGCAATTGAAGTTTTGGAATATCTAACTCCAAAGTATAATCTGCACATCATTACTAATGGTTTTGCTGAGGTTCAGGGAAAGAAAATCAATAATTCGGGTTTAGCAAATTATTTCAAAACCATTACCAATTCGGAAATGGCAGGCATGAAAAAGCCACATGCTACAATATTCGAATATGCACTATCTTTGGCTAATGTCAAAAAAGAAAATGCACTCATGATTGGCGATTGTATAGATGCTGATGTACGAGGTGCTATTGATTTTGGAATGAAAGCCATCTTGTTTGATGAAAAAGGGATTTATGCTGATGAAGGATTACATACTATAAATCGTTTATTGGAATTAAAAAAAATATTATGAAAAAAATTGCATTGTTGTTTATTTTAATCTCGGGTTATGCATTTTCGCAAAGCGTTAATGACTATCAATACGTGATTGTTCCTGTAAAGTTTGATTTTTTAAAAAAAGATGACCAATACAGACTGAATACATTAACCAAATTATTGCTGGAGAAATATGGTTTTAAAGCGTATTTAAGCAATGAAGAAATTCCATTAAATTTAGAGAGTCAACGATGTAGTTTTTTATATGCCAATGTTATCGATGATAGCGGCATGCTGATTACTAAAACAAAAATAGTTTTGAAAGACTGCAGAGAAAAGGTGCTTTTCGAAACTCAATTTGGTAGCAGTCGCGAGAAAGAATATCCCGCAGCTTACAACCAGGCGTTACGCGAAGCCGGAAAATCGTTTGATAAACTAAATTATCAATATGTTGCGAAAAGTGAGACTCCTTCTAAAGTAATAGAGGCAAAAACAGAAAACACCAATCTTAAAAAATCAGTTGAGGCAACTCAGATTTCTCAACTGTATCTAGAACCACTTTTTGCTAAACCATACGGGGAAAATGGATATCAATTGTTAACGAATAATACGAATGTACCAACGTATGTTATGACAATTTATAAAACATCATCGCCAGATTGTTATCTTGTCAATAATGGCGTTTTGCTTCGAAAAACTGATGGTTGGCATTTGGAATATTATAAAGAAGATAAATTAGTTTCCGAATTGATATCTATTGTAAATTTAAATTAATATCCATATTTATCTTTCCAGCGATTCTTTAAAAAGTTACGCAATTCGTTTTCACGGGCATTGTTTCCTGGTTTGTAGAACGCTGTGTTTTTGATTTCATCAGGTAAATATTCCTGCGCCGAAAAATTGTTTTCATAGCTGTGGGAATATTGATATTCTTCACCATAACCCAATTCTTTCATCAACTTGGTAGGCGCATTTCGCAAATGGATTGGCACCGATAAATCGCCGGTTTGCTTTACCATTTGCTGTGCTTCGCCGATAGCCATATAACTAGCATTGCTTTTAGCAGAAGTGGCCAAATAAACCGCACACTGACTCAGGATAATTCTGCTTTCGGGATAACCGATTGTTGAAACTGCCTGAAACGTATTGTTCGCCATAATAAAAGCAGTTGGATTGGCATTGCCAATATCTTCGCTGGATAAAATCAGCATTCTGCGTGCAATGAATTTTACATCTTCGCCGCCTTCAATCATTCGCGCTAACCAATACACAGCACCATTTGGATCGCTTCCGCGAATGGATTTTATAAAAGCCGAAACAATATCATAATGCTGTTCTCCGGTTTTATCATAAAGCACGGTGTTTTTTTGCACCAACTGCATAACCTTATCGTTTGTAATCACAATTTGACCTTCAGGGCTAGCGTTCACGACAAGTTCAAAAATATTTAATAGCTTTCTTCCATCGCCTCCCGAAAGTCGGAGTAAAGCTTCGGTTTCTTTTAGCTTTATTTTTTTGGAGGCCATCAAAGTATCCTGCGTCATGGCACGGTTTAGCAACGCCAATAAATCTTCTTTAGAAAATGGATTTAATATATAAACCTGACAACGTGACAAAAGTGCGGGAATAACTTCAAAACTTGGATTTTCGGTAGTGGCTCCAATCAGCGTTATCCAGCCTTTTTCGACAGCCGCCAAAAGAGAATCCTGTTGTGATTTGCTAAAGCGGTGAATCTCATCAATAAACAGAATTGGATTTTTTGCAGTGAATAATCCGCCACTTAATTTGGCTTTCTCAATCACATCGCGTATGTCTTTTACACCGCTATTGATTGCACTTAGCTCATAAAACGGACGATTGCTTTGTTTGGCAATAATCTGTGCTAAAGTTGTCTTTCCGGTTCCTGGTGAGCCCCAAAATATCATTGACGGAATTATGCCACGGGCAATTTGCTGGGTCAATGAACCATTTTCACCAACAAGGTGAAGCTGGCTGATATAATCCTGTAATTGTTTTGGCCTGATGCGTTCGGCAAGTGGTGCTTCCATTCTAATTTAAAAATGAGGTAATTTGGAAATTTTAAAATGCGCTAATGAATTTTGATATAGTTTAAATTCAAAAAAAGCACTCTACAAATTTAATTATATTAAGATGTTTTTATAATAATTTTCAAATTATCTCATTTTCAAATTTTCAAATTGATATGACAAAATAGCATTAAAAAATAATTGGTAGTATTTTTGACAATAGCAAAAAACAATTTTAGCTCTGGCAATGAACGATTACCATCATTTTAAGTTTACACCTTCCGTTTGGTTAGTGCCTGCATTGCTGCTTATTTTGATGTGGTTTGTTTTTTTTCTGGAAAATAGTTTCAATGTAGATTTGACTTCACACGGAATTCTACCAAGAACAGTTTCAGGTTTGCAGGGCATAATTTTCAGCCCGTTTCTTCATGGTAATCTGAATCATATTGCGAATAATTCTATTCCGCTTTTCATACTTACGACAGCCCTGATTTATTTCTACAGAGATGTTTCACTTAAAGTTATGCTGTATGGCATTTTACTTTCCGGATTGATAACCTGGATAATTGGCAGAGACTCTTTTCACATTGGTGCCAGTAGTTTAATTTATGTTTTGGTTTCCTTTATTTTTTTCAAAGGAATGATGACACAATATTATCGATTAATGGCTTTGTCGTTAACAGTTGTGATGATTTATGGCGGATTGATTTGGTATGTATTCCCAGAAGTCGATAAACAGATTTCCTGGGAAGGACATTTGGCTGGTTTGATGACAGGTTTCTTTTTTGCTGTCCGATTTAAAACACCCGATTATAAAAAAGCGATACAATACAATTGGGAAAAACCCGATTTCAATCCGGAAGAAGATATGTTTATGAAACACTTTGATGAAAATGGGAATTTCGTCAATACACCCGAATCTGAAGCTGAAATTCAGGAAGAGAATAGTGTGAAATATATTTATGAGTTCAGGGAAACTCCCAAAGAATAATTACTGTCTCTGACGAACGGCTTCATAAAGAAACGCTCCACAAGCTACTGAAACATTTAGTGAGCCGATAGTTCCAAACATAGGTAGTTTTGCTTTTTCATCAACGATTTTAAGCACTGACGGATTAATTCCTCGGTCTTCACTTCCCATGATAATGGCTACGGGCTCGTTTAGCGAAATATCGTAAATATTTTGGTCTGTTTTTTCGGTGGCAGCTACGGTTTTTATACCGCTTCCCTGAAGGTGGAAAATAGCATCCTTGATATGTTCTACTTTGCAGATTGGCACATTAAATACAGCTCCGGCAGAAGTTTTCACAGTATCACCATTAACAGGTGCAGAACCTGCCTTTTGAACAATGATTCCATCAACACCTGTACATTCAGCAGTTCTGATGATTGCGCCAAAATTTCGGGCATCACTTAATTGGTCAAGTATTAAAAACAATGGTGTTTTCCCGGATTCCAGGACTTTTTCAATCAAGGTTTCCAAATCATGAAAAGCAATAGGAGAGATGGTTGCTACTGCACCCTGATGATTATTAGAAGTTAACCGGTTTAATTTTTCAACAGGAACATAGGAGAAATTGATGCTTTTTTGTTTCATCACTTTCATAAGTTCCTTCATTAAATCACCTTGTGTGTCTGATTGAATAAATACTTTATCAATAGCTGCACCCGATTGAATTCCCTCTATAATTGCTCTGATTCCGAAGATTTGATGTTCTTTTTCCATGGCGCAAAGATATAAAAAAACCATCTCGTTTTTGGAACGAGATGGTTTTAGATTTATAAAACATTCTAAGATTAATTAACGTCCCAGAATAGTCTTGTTGTTAGAGTATTTCCTCCAATTGCTATAGAAGCAGCTTCTACATTTGTTGCATTTAGAGTTTCTTCTCTTGAAGGATAAGTTAAACGTGTTGGAACTTCAGTTTCGGAAGCATCAGCAGGCGCTACTAAAACTGGATAATCCAATCTTCTCCAAGATATCCATGCTTCTAAGCCTCTGTTATAAAGAGCAAGATAAGCCTGCTCTCCAATTTTTTGTTGCCATGGACCTGTTGCTGTTGCATAAGTTACAGATGGGTTCGCTAAATAAGTTGCAATGTCTCCACCTGAAACACCCCAATATTGCAATGATGCAGTAACTGCAGAGGTATAATGACCTGCAGCAGTACCACCTACGGCAATACCTCTTTCAACAGCTTCCGCTAATAAAAACTCTGTTTCAGCGGCATCAAATATTGTACCTTCAAATGATGGATTCACTAGCATGGTGCCAATATGTGAATAATTGGCAAAGGTATTACCATCTCCAGGAGTACCACCTACATAACCACCACCAAACTGAGTGAAATATACAGCTCTTCTTGGGTCATTCAAACCATTCATTTGATCTATAATAGTACTGGTTGGAACAAAGTCATCCCTTCCGGTAGATATTACATCAACATAAACAGGATTTGTGTTTGGTTTTGCTGATAAGTAAGTAAGGCTGGCGTTATCGCTATTGCTTAAAATTACACCATCAGTTACAGCGGCTATAGCCTGAGTTGAAGCATAGGTGTGATCGATGTCGTCTAAATTGATAGCCATTCTCAAACGCAAAGAGTTAGCAAATTTTTGCCATTGCGCAGTGTCTCCACCATAAATCAAATCTTGTGATCCGAAACTTCCAAAACTAGTGTCTAATCCATGAGAAGCAGTAGTTAATTTCGCGATTAGATCTTTATAAATAGTTTCTCCATCATCATAAGCAGGAAGTGGGTGAGCTATTGGATCTAATGCTTCAGTATAAGGAACATCACCAAAAGTGTCAACTAATACAGAATAGGCATAAGCAGACATGATATCAATAATATGACCTTTATTTACTCTTTCTGCTTCTTTAGTTGCGATTTCATCAGCAGTACCTGTATAGACTTCAGCGGCCAAAACTGGTCTCGCTTCTTTCAAATCTCTTAATACATCTCTGTAGATTGCTTGCCAGTGGTTATCCGGAATTGTTCTTGTAGTAACATCATAGTTACTTTCATCAACGTATACCGTTTCTGTCCATTGTTGCATAAACAACCTGAAGACATTAAGATTTACACTGGTACTGACCATTTGGTCAACCATATTTTTCTGAGCGTTTGTAAACAAAAAGTCGGCAGGAACCGCTGTAGGGTTTACAGTATCCTCATTAAGATCTGTTATGTCGTCTGTGCAAGAAGAAAATATTCCAGCAAAGACAAACAGTAATAAAAATATCTTTTTCATAAATTAAAATTTAAGCGTTAAATTACATCCAATGTTTCTTGTAGTTGGTAATGATCCAACTGAATAACCAGATGATAGATTACCTGAACCTAAACCACTTTCCGGGTCAGCATCTGGTAAGTTCTTTTTAATTATCCATAAGTTAGTTCCAACTAAACTGAATTTCATGTTATCTATGTGCAGATTGTCTATCCATTTTTTTGGTAAATTATATGAAATGGCAACCTCTCTTAGTTTAATGTATGATGCATCATAAACAAAAGCTCTGTTAGGTTGTCTTCTATATCCAAAACTATTTCCGTAATATTCTGGTCCCGGAGCTCTGGTTTCGTTAGGAGTACCATCTGCGTGAACACCCGGAAGAATTATACCTCCTGAATCAGCTCCACCTGTAACAGGATTTCTGATTGGGTTTCCAAGGTCATTAAGTCCCGCAGTTTCATCAGGTAAACCAGTTGCCAAACCATAAGATCTGTCTAAAGAGAAAATATCTCCACCTTGTTGCATGTCAATTAAGAAACTGAAAGCAAAATCTTTGTAAGTGAATTTATTTCTAACACCACCAGTCCAGTCAGGATTGATATCTCCAATGTTATTATTAGAGCTGTTGTTTAATACATATCTACCATTTGCTCCAACGATACGTTGACCATTTAGATAAGTAAAATCAGAACCTTTAATAATTCCGTAAGGTTGACCAACAGTTGCATTAATAGAAACACCACCCTGGAAGCTACCTAATTGTAAGTTATCAATACCGTCAGCTAATGAAACAACTTCGTTTCTGTTTCTTGCCCAGTTAACATTAATATCCCATTGGAAGTTTGCTGTTTTAATAGGTGTAGCGTTTAATTGCAATTCAATACCTTTATTTTCGATAGAACCTGCATTAACATATCTTGAAGTAATACCTGTTGCTTCAGAATATGGAACACGGTAGATTTGATCCTCACTCAAAGAACGATAGTAACTAAAATCAAATCCTAATCTTCTGTCAAACATCTGCATTTCTAAACCAGCCTCATAACTTGATGTTACAGTTGGTCTCAAATTTGGATTGTTTTTGATTGAATTCACAGAGAATAAACCATTTCCGTTAAAGGCAGGGAATTTAGCATAAGTGTCAGCCAAAGCCTGATCAGGCGCACCGTTACCTACTTCAGCCCAGTTTAATCTAACTTTACCAAAAGACAACCATTTTTGTTTAATCAAGTTTGAGAATACTAAACTTCCTGAAATTGAAGGATAAGTTACAACATTATCATTTTCAGGTAATGAAGAATAAGCATCACGTCTAACTGTACCATCTATGAATAAAAAGTCATCAAAGCCAAAAGAAACCTGACCATAGTAACTGTTAATTCCGCTTTTTGGACGTAATTCATACGGGTCATTAATTGGCTGTTGTGAGTTTAATAAACTATACACACCAGGTACAATAAGTCCTCCATTTGTTGAAGCAAATAAGATGTTTTGGTTTATTCTGTTAATAGTACCACCTAATAAACCTGTGAAACTAACTTTGTCCCAATTTTTTTTGAAATTGAACATTAAGTCATAATTGTTTTCACGGTAGTTTTTTTCAAATCTTTGGTATCCAGAAGTTTCATCCTGTCTTACAAGGTCAGCATTTGGAACACCAAATTCTGCTGAAATAGATCCAATAGATCTTCTTTCTTCCTGTGTTTCAAAGTAAGTATCAGTCGAAACTCTAGCTGTTGCTGATAACCAATTGTTTACTTTATAATCAAACTTAGCATAACCTAAGAATCTGTCTCTGCTATCATTTTGATAGTTTTTATATCGTTGGTAATATGGGTTATCCCAATATGCCGGTGATAAATCTGTTGGAGACTTGATATTCCAGGTAACGTTTTGTCCACCTGATGCATTATAAACATCATGTAAGTCTTTAATGTCAACATTTGTCTGCCACCATTGACGGAAGTTAGACATAATGTTATCATTATAACCCGTTGAGTTTCTACCAACAGCCTTTTGAGTGGTATAATTAGCAAAAGTAGAAATTGTAAACCTGTCCGTTAGGTTGTGGTTTAATTTGATGCTAAAATTATTTTTGTTGATTTCACTATTTGGTAAAAGTCCAGTTTGTTTTAAATTACTGTAGTTAAATACAAAATTAGATTTTTCATTACCATCTTCTAAAGAGATACTGTTGTTTAAAGAAAGAGGAGTTTCAAAAAATGTAATTGGACCATTTTTTGCCGCTCTCCATTCTGTTTTCTGACCAAAATTTGGTGAATACGGAGTGAAAGCATCCCATTGATAAACTAATTGTCCTTCAAATGGTGCTCCAAAAGAAGCATCTTCAGTAAATGGAACTAAATAATCAATATTTCCATCACCATCAATGTCATCTTCGTTGAAATAAGCATCTGCGTTTGGCCCGTAATACAATCCGTATCCAGCACCATATTTATTTTGGTATTTGATAAAAGTACTTTTGTCAATACTTCCTACTACTGCTTCAGTAGAGAAAGTAACTCCTAAACCTTTTTTACCAGCTTTGCCTTTTTTAGTAGTAATCAACAAAACACCATTACCAGCCTGATATCCGTATAAAGCACTCGCAGCAGCACCTTTAAGTATGTTTACAGATTCTATATCTTCTGGGTTAACGTCAGTAGCAGTGTTACCATAGTCGAAAGTGGTTCCTCGACCTGTAGCCTGCGCTCTTGAATTGGTATTTGAGTTGTTTACAGGAACACCATCAATTACTACCAGCATTTGATTGTTACCAGTCAAACTTTTAACCCCTCTTGATACAAGGTTAGTAGAACCACCAAAGTTGTTGTTTCTTCTAACCTGAACACCGGCAACTTTACCGGACAGATCGTTTAAAAAGTTTCCTCCAGCTGTGCCGGATTTTAAATCAGCGCCTTTAACTTCCTGAGTGGCATATCCAAGAGATTTTTTTTCTCTTTTAATACCCAATGCAGTTACAACTACACCTTCAAGTTCGACAGCATCTTCTGCCATCTTTACATTAATTGTTGTTGATGAAGCCACAATTTCTTGGGATTTCATTCCAACAAAATTAAAGACAAGTGTTTGTGTTGGGGTTGCATTAACGGAATATTTTCCATCAATGTCGGTTTGAGTACCCAACGTAGTTCCTTTTACAAGAACATTTACTCCAGGGACTGGTAAACCACTGTTATCAGAGACAACACCGGTAACAATCCTTTCTTGTGCAAAAGAGATTTGCACCAACAACGCTATGAAAAGCGTCAAGAATCCATTTAACTTTGTTTTCATTTTATAATTTGGTTATAATTAGTGTTTCAAAATTCTTAAAAAATTCTTAAAAAACCTAATTAAAAGTGGTTTTTTAGTGTTAAAGTTTCAATTAATTAAAAAACAGCTTTAAAGCTTATGTGCACAATGGAATTGGATAGTTTTATGGGTTGATTATTGGTGCTTCCATTGGCGTAAACGAGATTGAAAAGTCCATTTTTTGATAATATCCCAAAACCGAATCCAAAACCGAAAAGATTTTGATTGCTTTCTGAAGTTTTGTCCTGAAGATATCCATAGTCGATAATCGAATGAACATAAAGGTTCGAAGTAAGTATATATCGGTATTCCGACAGTATGGAGCTAAACAAATTTCCCTGTAAACTATTTTCATTAAAACCCCGAATGGAATTTATTCCGCCAAATCGCTGTAACTCATTTACGATATAGCTGCCGCTTTGAAGATAAAAATTTTGAGATTTGATGTTTACAACGTTTTTCTGATTCAGATAGATATTGTGTTTTACAAACAAACTTCCAAAAAACTGAGTGTCAGAAATCAGTTTGGTGTCTCTTTTACCGGTGCCGAATTTTAAATCAAAAGAAGTTTTCTCAGGAAAAAGAAAATCGTCATTTTTGAAATCGACATATTCTAATGCCGTTGTGAAATAAGAATTTTCAAAATCGCTCAGGCTTGAAGAATTCACATTCTGTATATCGCTCGATTCGGTCGATTGATAGCCAAGATACAGTCGGGTGTTGTAATTAAAATAGTAACCAAGGTTTATAGCTGTTTTTGTATTTTGAAAAGTGCTGTCTTGTTTGAAAATGTTTAATTCTGCTTTTAGGCCCAATGGGCTTTTAAAAATGTAGGGCAGCTCAACACCAAGATTAAATGTTTTTTGGTCCTGACCGTCGCTTTTCCAGTATAGGGATAATTTTTCTCCTGAATTTAAAACATTGTTTAAAACCAAATCAAGATAACCACTAAAAACAACTTTCTTGGTTTCGTCATTGGTGAAGCCAACATAACCATCAAAAGTGTTTGGTTTTGTTTTTTCTAAATAAACATAAATTTTTGTGGAATCTTTTGTAAAGAGAATTTCGGGATATTTGCTTTGCTTAACAAACCGGAACTTTTCAAAATCATTGTAAAGCTTGTCTAGATTTTTTTGATTAAAAACTTTGTTCCGATATAAACGGATGATATTTTTTTTATGCCCTTCTGGAAATTTATCATAACCGTTGATGACAATATCGTTTACCTGTCTTTTTATTTCGGTTGTAATTGACAGTTCTGCAGTCAGAAAGTCTTTTGATTTTTGAATATTGACAAGCTTTACTTTTGCCATCGAAAAACCATTAGTTTCCAATTTCTTTAAAGTGGCATTTAAAAAGCTTTCAGTTTCTTCGTAAGGAAGCGTTAGTGTATCGTTTTTCACATTGTAATTTCCAGCGATATTTTCCTGTGATTTTACACCTATATATATGCGCGCATAATTTATTTTTTTTCCAAGGCTGTATTTGAAGAAAAAAGCAGAATCATTTTGCTTGAAATTTTCCGCAAGCTGATTTTCCAAATATCCTTTTTTGATAAGCCTTTCATAAAACAAATTATTTTCGTCCATGATTGATTTGGCATTTTTGTGTTTCATAACATAGCCAATACTGTCGATAATTTTCGTTTCTTTTTCGGTTTGCCCGATAATTTTAAGATAGAATTGTTGAGCAGAAATGTTTCCGCTGACGATAATTATCAAAAAAAAGAGAAAAATCTTTTTCAAAAGCTTTAAATGTTTGCTTCAAAATAACGCAAAAAATCTGTTTTTATTGTTGTTAATCTTAGCGAATAACAATTTGTTTGAAAATTAATTAATTACGATTTGTTTCATTGAAAATAATTACTACATTTGCAACCCCTAAAAAAGCGGGAATTTAATAAATAAAAGAAAAATTAGTATTTAATTATGCCAACAATTCAACAATTAGTAAGAACAGGAAGAACTCAGATCACTAAGAAGAGTAAATCGGTTGCTTTAGATTCTTGTCCTCAAAGAAGAGGTGTTTGTACG
>NZ_JBDSMB010000081.1:0-6519 GCF_039916025.1 Flavobacterium sp. | reverse complement strand
AACTTCCACATAATTTGAAATCATCTTGAGATAGATTAATATAGTAAATTGAACCACCATCTTTTTGAAGAACGGGCTCAACTACTTTGGTGATATCATTACAATTTCCAGCAGCTGAAATGATTACTGTTCCAGAAGCAATAACTTCTTCATTTGGATATTTTTGCTTCATCGAAAGCGAATCTTTTCCGGTTGGAATGTTGATTCCAAGGTCAATTGCAAAATCTGCACAGGCTTTTACAGCTTCGTATAATCTTGCATCTTCACCTTCATTTTTACAAGCCCACATCCAATTGGCAGAAAGCGAAACGCTTTTTAATCCGTCTTTTAATGGAGCAAAAACAATATTCGATAATGCTTCTCCAATAGAATTTCGAGAACCTGCCGATGGATTAATCAAAGCTGAAACCGGAGAATGCCCTATTGTAGTTGCGATTCCTTCTTTTCCATTATAATCTAAAGCCATTACGCCAACGTTATTCAAGGGCAATTGTAATGGTCCTGCGCATTGTTGTTTGGCAACTTTTCCGCCAACGCAACGATCCACTTTATTGGTTAACCAATCTTTGCAGGCAACAGCTTCTAATCGTAAAACTTGTTCGAGGTATTCTTGAATTTTATCTTGACTATAACTTACTTCAGTATACTTTATCTGCGAATTGTTATCGGTCATTATCACTTTTGGAGAACTTCCAAACATATCTTCCAACGCAAAATCCATTGGCTTTTCACCAGTTGTTTTGCTTTCAAAAGTAAAACGGTGATTGTCGGTTACTTCACCGACTTCATACATTGGTGCACGTTCGCGTTCAGCAACTTTTCGTAGCAATTCAATATCGTCTTGACCGATAATCAATCCCATTCTTTCTTGAGATTCGTTACCGATAATTTCTTTGGCAGATAAAGTTGGGTCACCAATAGGCAATTTATCCAGATTAATCAATCCTCCGGTTTCTTCAACAAGTTCAGAAAGGCAATTCAAATGCCCACCGGCGCCATGATCGTGAATTGAAACAATTGGGTTTACATCACTTTCTACAAAAGCACGAATAGCATTCGCGGCTCTTTTTTGCATTTCTGGATTTGAACGCTGAATTGCATTTAGTTCAATTCCAGAACCAAAAGCACCAGTATCCGCAGATGAAACTGCTGCTCCACCCATTCCGATTCTATAATTTTCACCACCTAGAACTACGATTTTATCGCCTTTCTTTGGAGTATGTTTTATGGCTTGTTCTGCTTTTCCGTAACCAATTCCACCCGCAAGCATGATTACTTTATCGAAGCCTAATTTTCTATTATTTTCTTCGTGTTCGAATGTTAGAACTGAACCTGTAATAAGCGGTTGCCCAAATTTATTTCCGAAATCAGATGCTCCATTAGAAGCTTTTATCAAAATATCCATTGGTGTTTGGTACAACCAATTTCTTTCGATCATTCCGTTTTCCCATGGACGATTTTCGGCTAATCTTGAATATGCTGTCATGTAAACAGCAGTTCCAGCTAATGGTAACGAACCTTGTCCACCAGCCAAACGGTCACGGATTTCACCGCCAGAACCTGTTGCTGCTCCGTTAAATGGTTCAACAGTTGTTGGGAAATTATGTGTTTCGGCTTTAATTGAGATTACCGAATTGAATTCTTTTTCCTGATAGAAATCAGCTTTGTCTCCGGTTTTAGGAGCAAATTGTATGACTTTCGGACCTTTGATAAAAGCCACATTGTCTTTATAAGCAGAAACAATATCGTTCGGATTCAGTTCCGAAGTTTTTTTTATCATTTTGAATAAAGACATATCTTTTTCTATACCATCAATAACGAAAGTTCCGTTGAAAATCTTATGACGACAGTGTTCTGAATTGACTTGTGAGAAACCAAACACTTCTGAATCGGTCAGTTTTCTGTTTAGTTTTTTGGAAAGGTTTTCTAAGTACTGAACTTCTTCATCGCTCAAAGCTAAACCTTCCTGCTTGTTGTATTCTCCAATATTATCAATTTCCAGAATTGGTTCCGGCTTGATATTGATCGTAAAAATATCCTGATTCAATTCATTGTACTTCTGGAAAAGCATTGGATCAAAATCGGTAAAACCATAAGCAACTTTTTGGAATTCTTCAATTCTGATGATGCCTTCTATTCCCATATTTTGGGTAATTTCAACAGCATTGGTGCTCCAGGGCGTAATCATGGCGGCACGTGGGCCAATAAAAAAATCCGTCAGGACGGATTTTTCTATTTTATGTGCGTTAGCGAATAACCAATTAAGTTTTGAGATAGTTTCTGCCGAAAGTTCGTTTTGCGACTGAACGGCAAAAACGGTAGCACTTTCGTTTCCGAAGAAATGAATCATTGTGTTGTTGTTTTGTAGTTGTTGTAGGTGCAAATTTAGGCTAAATAAATGAAACCTAAAAACCTGTTTTCAAATTTAATCCGGAAAAGTTATCCAATTATAAGCACCAATATCATATGGTGGAGTTCGTAGATTTCCAAGTATGTCAAACGGAACTCCTGCGTCAATTCCGGTTCCTTTTGCAAAAGAATCAGCACCAATAACTAGTTTGTTCTTACTTATGTCAAAGAAATCAGGAGTTTTATTTATTAAATTTCCGTTCTGTTCCAATCTAATAACATCATATAAAGGATTTCCGGGAATTGTAGAACTGCTTGATATATTAAGTTTTACCAAACAATTTTGAAAAGACGAATTAAAAACTGTTCCTTTTTTATCTAAAATAAGCTCGTTACTATTAGAACCATAAATAATGCAATTTATAAAATTAGCCTGAACCAAAGGCCAGGTTTCAGGAACTGCATCTTTGACATAATCAGCAACATAAACTGCTAACTGTTTTGAACTGCTCCAGTTATTATTGAAAGTACAGTTTTTGAAGTTGTAATCACCTCCATAAACTGCTGCCAAACAAAACTGGCCAGCTGTATTGATTACTATATTTTTACCATCAATACGACCATCAGCGGTGAAAATCCCATAGTTCGAACAATCATAAATTTGAGTATTTTCAATGTCTACTTTATTACCAACATTATTTTCTATCAATAAACCGATTACGGCATTTTTGATAGTTAAGTTTTTGATTGTATGATTACTAGTTCCGCTTCCGTTTCGTAGATAAACGGTTCCCCATTGTCCAGGAATATCCGAGAAATCAGGTTCTAAACGGTCGCCTTCAAAGATGACTTCGTTCTCCAATGCCGCTGTTAAGGATGTTGAGCCTTCAACATGTAAAGTTCCGCCTTCCTGAACAACTATGCCTGAACTGTCATGAAAATGAACTCGGGCACCGCCGGGAATAGTTAATGTTTCCCCGCTGGGAACACTGGCATAACCATAGACGACATAGGGCTTATCAGTATGGAAAGTATATTCGTCACCATTGTCAGGATGAGTGTGGCTTAGATTTCTTCCATTTTCTTCCAAAACAGTTCCGTCATCATTGAAGCCAATTGGAATTTGATCTATCAAACCATTTGTCTTATTTGGAAAAATAAAATAAGCATCCTGAATTAGTGTTACCAATTCTACTTTTTGAAAATTGGTGCCGCTATCAAACTGAATTTGGTCTGTATAAAGAAAATCTGTTGGATTTGCATCGGCAATATCTGCAGTAGTTTCTATAAAAATATACATGCTGTCTTTTGCCAACAATTCTACATCGTGAAAAATTCTGTTGTTATCACCAGTCATTCCGTCAACCGTCATTCTGTATTTAGAATCTTGTCCTTTACCAAGTTGTATTGTTGGGATTTTGATGTCTTTGCTGCTTCTGTTATAGACTTTCAAAGTATAAGTACTTGAACCAATATTTGTAAAAACAGTATCTAAATAAATGGTGTCTTTAGAAAAAGTTAAATCGCCTGTGCTTGGTTCGAAGGCAAAGTCCTGACGACATGAACTAACGGTAATAGCTAAACCAACAAAAAAAAGAATAATGAGTTTACGCATCTGCAGAGTGAATTTTGGTAAATGTAAGTATTAAAGTTTAATTTGAAAATAGCGCAATTTGAAAATTTGAAACTGTGACAGTATTTTACTATTCTAGATAACGCAGAAAATAAGGTTTTATTGTATTTTTACCAAAAAAAGCTATGTCATTCGATAAAGATAAAATCCTCAAACTTTGTAACGATTGGTGTAAAAACACGTTGATGGAAACTCTGGAAATTGAATACATCGATGCCGGAGAAGATTTTTTAACTGCAAAAATGCCTGTCAATTCAAGAGTGCATCAACCGATGGGAATACTTCATGGTGGCGCAACAGTAGCTTTGGCAGAAAGTGTTGGAAGTGCTGCTTCGATGTTGTTTATCAATCCTGAAAAGCAAGAAGCCCGAGGCATTGAAATTTCAGCCAATCATTTAAAAAGTAAAAGAGAAGGAACCGTTTTTTGTACCGCAAAAATTATCCATCAGGGCAGAAGCATTCATTTATGGGAAATAAAAATCACTGATGAAGAAGGAAAATTGATTTCACTTTGTAAACTGAGTAATATGATTATACCTCGACGCTAATGACGGATTTATTCATAAAAGTCAAAACTCATCAGGAGCAACAATTGCCATTTGCGTTGTTTTGCAAGCCTGATTCCGATAGAATTATAGGTGTGTTTCAAAAAAACGACCATCTGTATTTTTTGGAAACTTTTGAAGAAAAAGGATTTGTTTTTGCGCCGTTTGATGCTGATGAAATTCCTTTTATTCCTTTGGAACATTCGGATGTGTATGTTGAGAATGTGAATACTTCCAATTATTTTTTTGAAAAGAAAACCTCAAATGTAAATAGCGCAATTAGTAATGATTTTTTTGAAGATTTAGTTGCAAAAGCTGTTGATGCTATCAATAATAAACAGTTTTCAAAAGTTGTCTTATCGAGAAAAGAAGAAATCGACAATTCCGATTTTGATATTGAAATCACGATGAATAAAATGATAAGTACTTATCCAAGTGCGTTCAAATATTGTTTTTTTCATCCTAAAATTGGCACCTGGCTTGGAGCCACGCCTGAACAGTTCTTGAAAACGAATGGCAATGCTCTAAAAACGGTTGCGCTTGCCGGAACCCAATTGGCAACAAGTTCTAAAAATATTGTCTGGCAGGATAAAGAGAAAATAGAGCAACAACTGGTAACCGATTTCATCGTTGACAGTTTAGAAGATTTGGCCAAAGAAATCACAATTTCGAGTCCATATTCAGTTAAGGCAGGTAATTTGTGGCATATCAAATCTGATATTTTAGCCAGATTAAAATCTAAGAAATCTTTAAAGAAAATTATACTGGCATTGCATCCCACTTCGGCGGTTTGCGGTTTGCCAAAACAGGCTGCAAAAGAATTCATACTCGAATACGAAGGTTATAACCGGGAATATTATTCGGGTTTTTTAGGTGAGTTGAATATTGATTTTGTTACTTTCAGAACGCTGCAAACCGATTTATTTGTCAATTTGCGATGTATGAAAATCATCAAAAGCAAGGCGCAATTATACATTGGCTGTGGGATTACAAAAGATAGTATTCCTGTGGATGAATATATCGAGACAGTCAATAAATCGATGACGATGAAAAAAATTATTCAATAAAGCTTATTTTTGATAATTAAATTATACTAAAATGAAACTAGATATATTGGCGTTTGGCGCGCATCCGGACGATGTTGAATTAGGCTGTAGCGGAACCATTGCCAAAGAAATTTCGTTAGGAAAAAAGGTTGGCATTATCGACTTAACCCGAGGCGAATTGGGAACACGTGGTTCGGTTGAAATCAGAGATTCTGAATCGGTACTTGCTGCTGAAATCTTAGGGATTGCTGTTCGCGAAAATCTGAATATGCGTGATGGTTTTTTTGTAAACGATGAAGCACACCAACTTCAAATTATTCAAATGATTCGGAAATATCAGCCTGAAATTGTGCTTTGCAATGCAATCCGTGACCGGCATATTGATCATGGCAAAGGAAGTAAATTGGTTTCGGACGCTTGTTTTCTTTCGGGTTTAAGAAGAATTGAGACTACGTTTGATGGCAAGAATCAGGAAGCATGGCGGCCAAAAGTTGTCTATCACTATATTCAATGGGAAAACATAGAACCTGATTTTGTGGTAGATATTACTGGATTTACAGATAAAAAAGAAGCTTCAATTCTGGCGTATGCGTCACAGTTTTATTCAGAAAATTCGAATGAACCTGTAACGCCAATTGCTACTAAAAACTTCCTCGAAAGCATTCATTATCGTTCGCAGGATTTTGGGCGAATAATAGGCGTAGAACACGCTGAAGGTTTCACGGTTGAAAGATATTTGGCTGTCAATAGCTTAAGTGATTTAAAGTAACTTTTTTATTTTTTTTCTTGACAAAAGAAAAGAATTATCTATATTTGCACTCGTTAAAAATGGTGGTTGTAGCTCAGCTGGTTAGAGTATTGGTTTGTGGTGCCGAGGGTCGCCGGTTCGAACCCGGTCAGCCACCCTTAACTAAAAAGTCCTGATTCGTCAGGACTTTTTTTGTTT
>NZ_JBDSMB010000080.1:0-4121 GCF_039916025.1 Flavobacterium sp. | reverse complement strand
ATAACGATTTTAAACCATTTTCTACTACGGAATCCGTAGCCGATATTCAGGATTTTTTTGCTGAAAACACCTATTCTCATTTTCCTGTTTTGGATAATGAAGTTTATTTGGGTTGCCTGTCAGCTGTTGACGCCGAAACCTTTGAAAACAATAAAAAAACTATTGATTATCTTTATGCTTTTGAAGGTTTTTTTGTCAGAGAATCTATGATTTGGCTGGATGTTTTAGAAATTTTCGCCAGGAATAATTCGAATATTGTCCCGATTTTGGATGAAACCAATAACTATATTGGCTATTACGAAATTACAGATGTCATTAAGTTTTTAAACGAAACGCCTTTTCTTAAAGAAACCGGTGGAATAATAGTGGTTGAAAAACCAACAGCGGATTATTCGATGAGTCAGATTACCCAAATTGTAGAAAGTAATAATGGCAAACTGCTTGGTGTTTTTGTTTCAGAAGCGAATGCTGAAAAAGTACAGGTTACCATAAAAACGACACTTGGCAGCATGAATGAAATCATTCAATCGTTTCGCAGGTATAATTATGAAATTGTATCTGAGCATCATGAAGACAACTATTTGAATACTTTAAAAGAGCGCTCTGAATATTTGGACAAATATTTAAATATGTAAAAAAAACAGAAAAGAGAAGGCAGACAACAGAAAGCAGTTATTGAATTTAACAAATTGAAACTCAAATTCTGAAATCTAATATCTGAGATCTAATATCTAATATCATCATGAAAGTTGCCATATTCGGACAATATTATCAAAACGACACACGACCAATCATTAAAGATATTTTTGTTTTTTTCAATAGAAACAATGTAGAGATGATTATTGAGGAAAAATTTTTAGAGATATTATACGAAGAAAAAATCGTCGAAAAACAATATAAAACTTTTGCTTCACACGCTGATTTAGACAGTAGTTTCGACATTCTTATTAGTATTGGTGGTGATGGAACTATTTTAAAAGCGGCTACTTTTGTTCGTGATTCCGGAATTCCAATTCTTGGTGTCAATGCAGGTCGACTTGGTTTTTTGGCTAAAGTTCAGAAAGAAAATATCGAATTATTTCTTCAAATCGTTTTAGAAAAAAAATACACAATTTCCGAACGAACATTGTTAAGCATCGAATGCCCGGGCATTAACCCAAATTTTGCCATGAACGAAATCGCGATTAGCCGAAAGGCAACGACTTCGATGATTACGATTGAAACTTTTTTGAATGGCGAATATTTGAATTCCTATTGGGCTGATGGTTTAATTATTTCAACACCAACAGGCTCTACAGGTTATTCCCTGAGTTGTGGCGGGCCGATTTTAACGCCCGATGTAAAAGGATTGGTTATCACGCCAATTGCTCCGCACAACCTTAACGCAAGACCGCTTGTAATTCCGGATGACACCGAAATAAAACTCAAAGTTTCAGGAAGAGAAGAAGAATATTTGGTTTCTTTAGACTCCAGAATTACAACTATCAGCAATAATTCTGAATTGGTAATTAAGAAAACGCCATTCCAAATTAAAATGGTGGAAATTCCTGAAGAGACTTTCCTTAAAACACTTCGAGCCAAATTACTTTGGGGTGAAGACAAGAGAAATTAGAAAAAAATTTACCTCTATTTATACTACAGTTCTAAAAATTTCGTTTTAGAATAGAAACCATTGCAAGTCTAATAATAATCAGCCCTTTATTTAATTTAACAGAAATATAAAAATCATGTTAGATAAGTACTGAGAATTGTTATATTTGCACGCTATTTTCAATTTGATGAAAAGGATTTTAGTATTATTTTTTTGTTTGATTTTCCAGAATGTTTTGATTGCACAAATTCATGAAATTGGTGTTTTCTTAGGCGGAAGCAATTTCATAGGAGATGTGGGTAAAACCAATTATGTATCTCCGAATAAATTAGCCCTTGGAATTCTATATAAATGGAATAAAAGCCCCAGACATTCCTATAGATTTTCCTATACACAGTCGACTATTTTTGGAAATGACTTAGATTCGGATGTACACGGAAGAGTCGCAAGAGGCTATAAATTTGAAAATAAGATAAAAGAGCTTTCGGCAGGATTAGAATTCAATTTTTTTGATTTCAATCTACATGAAAAGTTAACAAAAAAGGTAACTCCATATGTTTATACGGGTCTTACTTATTTTGCTTACGATGAATTGTATGTGATTAATGGCGAAACAAAAAAAGATTATACAGAAGGTGCGTTTGCCATACCAATGATAGTTGGTGTTAAAAGCAATATTTTTGAAAATATAATTTTAGGATTTGAAATTGGAGCACGATATACTTTCACTGATAATTTAGATGGAAGTTTGCCAAAAAATGAAAATTTAGAACCATTGAAATTTGGTAATTTAAACAGCAAGGATTGGTATGTATTCACTGGATTTACGATTACATACACTTTTGGAGAAAAACCTTGTTATTGCAAAGAATAAAAATGAGCTTATTAGAAACCATTAACAAAGACAACTTACCTAAACATCTTGCCATAATTATGGATGGAAATGGTCGTTGGGCTAAAAAACAAGGTTTACTAAGAGCATTTGGTCACGAAAAAGGAACAAAATCAGTTAGAATTACAGTTGAAACCTGCGCCAAACTTGGAATAGAGAATCTAACATTATATGCCTTTTCTACTGAAAACTGGAACAGGCCAAAATTAGAGGTTGATACCTTAATGAAGTTGTTGGTCAATTCACTAAAAAAAGAACTGGCAACTTTAGAAAAAAATGACATTCGATTAAACTGTATCGGAAACATCGAATTGCTCCCAACAAAAGCCAAAAACGAGCTTTTATCCGTCATCGAAAAAACAAAAAACAACACAAGAATGACTCTGACACTGGCGCTAAGCTATGGTTCGAGAGAAGAATTGTTAAATGTTGTTAAAATTATAAGTGAGAAAGTTAAAAATAATATAATTTCTATAGACACTCTTGATGAATCAATTATAAATGAGCATCTTTACACGCACAATTTACCTGATGTAGATTTAGTGATTAGAACCAGTGGTGAACACCGAATTAGTAACTTTTTGTTGTGGCAGATAGCGTATGCAGAATTTTATTTTACCGATGTTTTATGGCCCGATTTTAAAGAAGAAGATTTATATGCAGCCATTATTAGTTATCAAAAAAGAGAAAGAAGATTCGGAAAAACAAGTGAACAAATTAAATAAAATTTCAGTGCAGATTAACCCTTCAAAAATATTCCTATTTATATTATTATTTGGAACTATTTCTCAATTAAAAGCCCAAGACAGAATCCCATTCGACCAAGGCAAAAAATATATTTTAGCAAATGTAAAAGTTAACGGTAAAATCAGTTACAACGAGCAAACCGTTGTCACTTTTGCCGGTCTTGAAAAAGGTCAACAAATCACAGTACCAGGAGAAGAAATAAGCAATGCCATAAAAAAGCTGGGGAAACTTGGACTTTTTAGCGATATTGATTTTTATGTAAATAAAGTTGAAGCAGATAGTATTTGGTTAGACCTTAATATCGTTGAACTTCCCAAACTTAGTGAAGTAAAAATCCAGGGTGTAAAAAAATCAAAAGTAGAAGGGCTTATCAAAGACAATTCATTGACAAAAGGAAAAATTGTAAATGAAAACCTGATTACAACCACTAGAAATTACATCGAAAACAAATATAAAAAAGACGGTTATTTTAAGACCAAAGTTTTTATAACAACAACTGCTGATACTACCGATGGTAATAGCGTTAAAATGCTTGTCAATATTGACAAAGGCGATAAGTTGAAAATTTCGAAAATCACCTTTGATGGCAATGAAAAATTCTCAGACGCCAAACTGAGAAAGGCGATGAAAAACACGAAGCAAATCAACCCGATTCGTATTTTCAAAGGATCAAAATACATAAAGGATAAGTATAAAGAAGACTTAACTTCCATTATTGATAAATATAAAGAAAAAGGGTATAGAGATGCCAGAGTTATAAGTGACTCGGTATTTTTAAATGCCAAAAAATCGAAGTTAGCCATCAATATAAAAGTTGAAGAAGGCAGAAAGTATCATTTTGGAGACATTAAATTCCTTGGAAATTCTGTTTATTCTGATCAATTGTTAGCA
>NZ_JBDSMB010000079.1:0-2758 GCF_039916025.1 Flavobacterium sp. | reverse complement strand
CATTTTATGAAATTGATGCAACTCAAGGCAATTGGAGTGTAAGAGAACTGCAACGCCAATTAGATAGTGGCCTTTTTGAAAGATTGGCTTTAAGTAAAGACAAGAAGAAAGTAAAACAGCTTGCCACTAAAGGTCAACTCATTGAAAAGCCCGAAGATGTTTTAAAAACTCCATACGTGTTGGAATTTTTAGGATTGGATGAAAAAGCCGCCTACTCTGAAACAGATTTAGAAACTGCCATCATCAATAAAATAGAACATTTTTTACTGGAGATGGGAAAAGGCTTTCTATTCCAGGGCAGGCAGGTTCGCTTTTCATTTGATGAAGAAGATTTTTTTGTGGATCTGGTATTATATAATCGCCTGCTTCAAGCTTTCGTACTCGTCGACCTCAAAATTGGGAAGCTCCGGCACCAGGATATCGGCCAGATGCAGATGTATGTAAACTATTACGACCGATTTGTAAAAAAGGATTTTGAGAAGCCATCAATAGGTATCATTATCTGTAAAGATAAAAGCGATGCAGTAGTGGAGATAACCTTACCTAAAGACAACAAACAAATCTTTGCATCACAATACAAATTGTATTTACCTACCAAAGCAGCACTTAAAAAATTAGTAACTGAAGGAACTTTCTATCCATAGATATACAAGGCTCTATTCTCTCCAATGACCTGCTGGTTAAAATCCGAAGTGAGCATTCATCTAACTACCAACCTTACAATTACCGAAATAGAAAACCGGTAGGATTTCCGCAGTAAAAAAGCCGCTGCATGAAATGTTTAGTGATATCTTGTAAAGAGAAAACAAACGGTAGGCAGCACCATTTTAGGCTACAGATCGGTTAACAAATGCAGGCCATATTGTATAGCATAGGAGATTAATAAAAGTCCGCAATTTCAACAAAACTTCGCATTTTTATTATACAATTGCTGCTTAATTACTTTATATTGTGCATCCTTGCGGCAAAGAAAGGATGATACCTTAATTTATACCAACCGTCTACTTACTATGATTAGTTACCTGTCTCCGGCTTCTTCTACGATCCATTTAGCAACAGCCATACAGCCATACAAAAATTCATATATGTATTCTCAATCTTGCAGTGTTTGTTGGTAACTGGTTAATCTAATCTTTAGCTTCGACAAACGAAAATTTATTTGAAATCTCAACGGGACACGATTCGATAAAATATAAACATGACTAATAAAATGTCAAACTCTATTATGTAGTATGCAATAAGTGTCATACTAGAACAATACCTTGCACTAACAGAAAAGCAAATCGAACTCAACAAAAAAAACAAAGACGCAGAAGCCGAACTGGATAAACAGACCTTGGCCCGATACAAAACACTTACCGAATCAGAAATAAAACAATTGGTGGTAAATGATAAATGGATGACGAGCATAGAACGCAGTGTAAAATAAGAGACGGAAGGCATAGCCAACGCCTTACCCAACGTACAAAGGTAATTGCTGAACGCTACGACACCACCTTGGCACAGTTGACTGCAGATGTAAAATTATTGGAAGAAAAAGTAACTGCTCACCTTACTAAAATAGACTTTGTATGGGAATAGATAAAAACCAACGAAAACAAAGAGGCAAATTGAAAGAAGAGGTTGTATTTCCATTGCCTGAAACGGTGCAAAATTTGCCTGGTGGATATTCCGAATTTATTACTCAGATAAAGCAACGCATTAGCCAGGAGCGCATCAAAACCATTCTTTCTGCCAATGCGGTAATGGTGATGTTTTATTGGGAAATTGGCAACAGCATTTTACAACGGCAACAGAATGAAGGCTGGGGTGCCAAAGTGATAGACCGGATGTCGTACGACTTAAAAAACGCCTTCCCGGATATGCAGGGGTTTTCGCCCCGCAATTTGAAATACATGCGAACATTTGCCGAAGCCTGGCCGGATATTGCAATTGTGCAACGAATCGTTGCACAAATTCCCTGGCGTAGCAATATTACGCTACTTGATAAACTGAAAGATGCCGAAACCCGGTTATGGTATGCCCAAAAAACCATTGAAAATGGATTTGGAAAAGATATGCTGGTGTTTCAGATAGAATCACAATTGCACAAACGGCAAGGTGCTGCAGTTAATATTTTCAATGCTGTCTTGCCACCCAACAACTCAGACCTCACCGCACAAATTTTTAAAGACCCTTATATTTTTGATTTTTTAGGAACGGCCGACCCACGTAAAGAAGCCGAACAGGAGCAAAAACTGCTTGACCATATTCAAAAATTTCTCTTAGAACTGGGACAAGGATTTGCCTTTGTAGGCAGGCAGGTACACCTAGAATTGGGCGGCAAAGATTTTTATCTTGACCTCTTATTTTACCACTTAAAATTGCGTTGCTATGTAGTGGTAGAAAGTAGGGCTGGTGAATTTGAACCCGGCTCTGTGAGCAAGCTCAATATGTACCAGAATGTGGTAAACGATGTCTTAATGCATGCAGACGATCAACCAAGCATTGGCCTGCTGTTGGTGAAATCAGCAAACAAATTAGTGGTAGAATACTCACTGGCAGGTTATGCCAATCCAATAGGTATTGCCAATTGGGAAAATGATATTGAAAACGCTTTGCCCAACAACCTAAAAGCAAGTTTGCCATCCATTAGTGAAATTGAAAAAGAACTTGAAAAAAAACAAACGGGTAAATCCTATAATCTATAAATCATGGTCAGATAATTTTTATTCACTTTAAAAAAATGAGTTTTATATGGAATTGGAAAAGTTAAACG
>NZ_JBDSMB010000078.1:0-68991 GCF_039916025.1 Flavobacterium sp. | reverse complement strand
AGGGACTTTTTGTTTAATATGATAAGGTATGCAAAAGTACCTGACTGCCACCGGCAATCCTCCTCTTAATATCATATCTTTTTTTAGAAAACCCTATTCATTTATTTGGATAGGTTTTTTTGTTTTATATTGATTTTTAGACTGCTTAGATTTTTAGACTTCTTGGACAATCAATAAGGCTGGTTTAATAACAAGGAAACAGAACGTTTTTGATTTTGAAACGAGAGTTAGGTTTAATCGAAAGCGTGAGGGATGGAAGTGGCATCCTTTTTACTGTTTTAAACAGAATTTTTTATAAAACCTAACGAAACAAACAGTAAAAAGATATAACGGACAGCCCGACCCGAAGAGGCACGCCATAAAAAAACTCCTCAATTGAGGAGTTTCTATTTTATTTTAATAATGGTTCAATAGCCACGACTGTAGTAGCATGATAGCCAGATTTTGCTTTGGCATAAATTTGTTTGGCCCAGGCTTTTCCTTCCGGTGTTTTAACCATTTCCTTATAAAGCGGCATTAATGAATAGGTTCTGCTGTAAGAAGTCAAGAATTTTTCAATTGCAGGATGCGCCAATTTATACTGATGCTGTATTGCTATAATAAACCATTGACGGCGAACGACAAAATTCCCACCATTAGTAAAGTTGAATTCTTTGTCGATATCAGTCATTTCCTGAATTGTCAAATCTTTAGGCAGATAATCTATGAAATGCTGTTTTTCATTTGTTGATTTTATCTTTTGGCTCAATCCTTTAATGCCAGTTTTTCTCCACGTTTTTTGAATGCAGTCAATAGCGATGAAGTCTTCAGAAACCGGAGTGATAATATTTGCCGGAATTCCGGGTTTGTAAATCCAGTCGTCTACTTTTATTTTGTCTGCTAAAGCCTTGTCGCCTTTGATTAGATTTTTATTGAAATAGGAAACAAACTCCTCAGTTGTTACAGATTGGAATGCATGATCATTGAAATAATTAGTAATGAAGGCATCGAATTTTTTACGACCAACAGCTGCTTCTATTGTCTGTAGAAATGCATATCCTTTTTCATAAGGAATGTCACTCAACCCTTCATCTGGATTTCTTCCTGAAGTGTCTACTTTTAATCTTGTATCAGGGCTGTCATTTCCGAGTTCAGCCAAATTATTTTCTAATACTTTCCGGCTTAACACATCCTGCATTTTGGCTTCTTCAACTCCAAATACTTCTTCTCCAATTCGGTGTTCTACATAAGTTGTAAAACCTTCATTAAGCCAGGTTTCATCCCAAGTAGCATTAGTTACCAGATTTCCGCTCCAGCTGTGACCCAATTCATGTGCCAGCAAACTGGTTAAAGAACGATCGCCAGCTAAGACGGTCGGAGTAAGGAAGGTT
Source organism: Flavobacterium sp. (assembly GCF_039916025.1). Taxonomy (GTDB): domain Bacteria; phylum Bacteroidota; class Bacteroidia; order Flavobacteriales; family Flavobacteriaceae; genus Flavobacterium. Next base: position 67,621 of record NZ_JBDSMB010000078.1, on the reverse strand, counting down.
AAGTTTGGATTTTCCATTCCGCCAAAAGGAAAACTTGGCGGCAGCACAATAACATCATATCTACCCCAACGGTAAGGCCCAAATAATTTTTCGGCGGCGTTTACCATTTTCCCTAACTCTGCAAATTCCCAAACAGATTTGTCAATTTGAGAATGCTCAGCATAAACTCCGGTTCTGTTATCGATAGATTTGAATTCGACATCACCCACAGCGATTGCCATCAAATAAGATGGAATGGCTTTTTCCTGTTTAAAAGTATAAACTCCGGTATTGTTTTTTTGTTGTGGATTAACAGCGCTCATCAAGGCCATTAAATCTTTTGGCACAGAAACTTTAGCATTATAAGTAAATCGAACACCAGGTGAATCCTGACATGGAATCCAGGTACGTGACCAAATGCTTTCTCCCTGCGAAAATACAAAAGGGTACTTTTTATCAGCTGTTTGTTCTGGTTTTAACCACTGTAATGCAACGGATTCTTTACTTGTGTTATAATAAATGTTGACTTTTGTTGTATTTGGTTCAATAGTTATATGAAGTGGTTTTCCATGGAATTCAACTGCTGCACCGAGTTCGAATTTGGTTTCCTTTTCGTCATCGCCCAAAGTAACTTTGGTAATATTCAAAGTGTTTTCATCAAAGATGATTTCGTTTCCTTTGGAGATATTATCAATTAGCCACGAAGCTTTTCCCGAAATTGTTTGAGTATCGAAATCGACTTTAATATCTAAATCCAAATGTTTGACAACAGCTTCCGCCGGATTTGAAAATGAATGTGGGTCTTTTGCAATTTCTTGTTTTGGTGCTGTCTCCTTTTTTTGACAAGCGGTGAAAGTGATTAAAACTACCAGTAAACTTAATTTTCTCATTGCATTTTTATGTATTGTAAATTAAAAATCCCGTTCTGAACTTTCGAAACGGGATTTATTATGTAAAAACGTGCTTCGACAGGCTCAGCATAACAATATGGTTATGCCAACATCGTTACTGGATTTTCCAAATATTGTCTAAGTGTTTGCAGGAATTGTGCTCCTGTAGCTCCGTCAACAGTACGGTGATCGCAGGCTAAAGTAAGCATCATCGTGTTTCCAACTACAATCTGACCGTTTCTAACAACCGGTTTTTCCTCGATAGCACCGACAGATAAAATTGCCGAATTTGGCTGATTGATGATTGAAGTGAATGATTGAATTCCAAACATCCCTAAATTAGAAACTGTGAATGTGCTTCCTTCCATTTCGGATGGCTGTAGTTTTTTAGTTTTAGCTTTTCCGGCTAAGTCTTTTACGTTTCCACCAATTTGAGTTAAACTCATTTGGTCTGTGAATGGTAATACAGGAACAACCAATCCGTCTTCAACAGCTACAGCAACTCCAATATTCACATGGTGGTTGATAATAATTGCATCAGCCTGCCATTGTGTATTTACTTTTGGATGTCTTTTCAATGCCATTGCGCAGGCTTTGATAACCATATCGTTGAAAGATACTTTCGTATCAGGAATGTTATTAATTGCAGCACGAGATTTCATCGCTTCATCCATTGCAATTTCTACAGTCAAATAGAAATGCGGTGCTGTGAAGATTGATTCCGAGAGACGAATCGCAATGGTTTTACGCATTTGCGAATTTTTCACAACTTCAGTATCCTTTTCTCCTGCCGGAATAAATGGTCTCACTGGCGCTGGTTGTGCTTCAGTTGAACTTGGCGCAGCAACTGCAGCAGGTTGAGCCGCAGATGGTGTAAAGTTTTCGACGTCACTTTTAGTAATACGGCCTTTTTCACCTGAACCTTTTATTTGAGAAAGATTAATTCCTTTATCCTTGGCAATTTGTTTTGCCAAAGGAGACGCAAAAATTCTATCTGATGAATTTTCTTCTGTTGTATTTGATGCAACAGCAACTGGTGCTGAAGCTGTATCTGCTGTTGCTGCTTTTGGAGCATCGCCACCTTTTTTATAATTTTCAGCAATACCAGCAATATCAGTACCTGCAGGCCCGATGATTGCCAAAACGCTGTCAACCGGTGCAGATTGTCCTTCAGTAATTCCGATGAACAATAAAGTTCCTGAATTAAAAGATTCAAATTCCATTGTGGCTTTATCGGTTTCGATTTCAGCAAGGATATCGCCTTCTTTTACTTCGTCACCAACTTTTTTCAACCATGTTGCAACAGTTCCTTCAGTCATTGTATCGCTCAAACGAGGCATCGTTACAACTACAACTCCTTTTGGCAAAGATGCTGGAGTTGATTTTGCTTCCGCTGGAGCTTCTTCTTTCTTTTCTTCTGTTTTTGGTTCTGCAGGAGCGGCGGTTTTTGCTTCCGATTTTGCTTCAGCTGGAGCATCAGTTTTTGCAGTTGCATCTCCGGAAGTCATTCCTGAAATATCTTCTCCTTCTTTTCCGATTATTGCTAAAAGAGAATCTACTGGTGCAGTTTCGCCTTCTTTAATTCCAATGTATAATAAAGTTCCTGAATTGAATGATTCAAATTCCATCGTCGCTTTATCGGTTTCGATTTCCGCAAGGATATCACCTTCTTTTATAGTGTCACCTACTTTTTTCAACCACGTGGCAACAGTTCCTTCTGTCATCGTATCGCTCAAGCGGGGCATTGTTATTTTAGTTGCCATAATTATAGTCTGTGAGGGATGAAAGGATAATTTTCTTGTTCGTAAACCACATCATACAATTGTTGTACTTCCGGGAAAGCAGACTCTTCGGCGAATGTTACACATTCTTCTACTAAATCTTTTATTCTTTCGTCAATGATTTCAATTTCTGCATCAGAAGCATAGTTGTTTTCTTTGATGATATCCAGCACTTGTGTGATTGGGTCAATTTTTCTGTATTCTTCTACTTCTTCTTTCGAACGGTATAATTGCGCATCCGACATAGAGTGACCTCTGTATCTGTACGTTTTCATTTCTAAGAAAGTTGGTCCGTCGCCACGACGGGCTCTTTCCATAGCTTCATGCATCGCTTCAGCAACTTTTACAGGATTCATTCCGTCTACTGGTCCGCATGGCATTTCGTAGCCTAAGCCTAATTTCCAAATATCTGTGTGATTAGCAGTTCTTTCAACAGAAGTTCCCATTGCGTAGCCATTGTTTTCACAAATGAATACTACAGGTAATTTCCATAACATTGCCATATTGAAAGCTTCGTGTAATGAGCCCTGACGTGCCGCGCCATCACCAAAATAGGTAAGCGTTACACCACCAGTGTTGAAATATTTATCGGCGAAAGCCATACCGGCACCAACTGGAATTTGCGCTCCAACGATACCATGACCACCATAAAATCCGTGTTCTTTTGAGAAGATGTGCATTGAACCACCCATTCCTTTTGAGGTTCCGGTTACTTTTCCAAGTAATTCTGCCATTACTCTTCTTGGATCAACACCCATTCCAATTGGCTGCACGTGATTACGATAAGCCGTAATCATTTTGTCTTTTCCGCCTAAATTCATAGCGTGCAAAGCACCCGCTAAAACGGCTTCCTGACCATTGTATAAGTGTAGAAACCCTCTAACTTTTTGTTGAATATAAAGTGCTGCAAGTTTGTCTTCAAACTTTCTCCAAAGCAGCATGTCTTCGTACCACTTTAAATAAACTTCTTTTGTTACTTCTTTCATTTTTTACTTTTCGCTAAAGCGTTATTAAGTTGTAAATTATATTTCAACGCAAAATAGTTCACTCACTCACAAATTTGCGAAAGGCAAAAGTAAAACATTCCGCGTTAGAAGTAAAATTTAAAGGGGTAATTTTTACCTTTTACAGGAAGTTTTTGTCGAAGGTTAGCGGTAATAAATTTTTAATCGAATCTGATTTATAAATTTCCCCAGTTTCACCCATAAAATAGATTTCTATTGGTACGTTTTGTTTGAATTCATATTCAGAAATGGATTGTCTGCAGCCGCCACATGGTGGAATCGGAGTCGTAGTTTTATTGGTGTCAGATGCTGCTGATATTGCCATTTTTACTATTCGGGCATCGGGATAGATTGCATTCGAATGAAAAATAGCTACTCTTTCGGCACAAAGCCCGGAAGGATAAGCAGCGTTTTCCTGGTTGGAACCTAAAACAACCTTTCCATTGTCTAAAAGTAGTGCGGCTCCAACTCTGAATTTTGAATAAGGAGCATAAGCATTTTTCCTAACTTCTATGGCTTGTTGCATCAATGAGTGAACATCCTGAGGAAGTTCTTCAACAGATTGGAATGCTGTAAACGAGGTATTAATTTCTATTTTTTTCATTTAACTATTGAGGAAAAAAAATCCAAATCTCTTTTTTGAAATTTGGATGTTATTTTTATTACTTACTATATATTAATAATCTTCGTATTTGTCACCAAAGGCAAACGATAATGAGAAACGAAGTGTGTTTTCTAATGGGTTTTTCACTTTTGATGCAGAGAATAAATACGATACATCTACTTTAACAACGTTGTATTTGAATCCGGCTCCAAGAGAGAAAAATTTTCTGGCTCCTTTTATTGGACTTTCATGAAAATATCCTAAACGGAAAGCAAATGAGTCCTGGTATAAATATTCTGTACCAACAGAATAGGTAAACTCTTTAAGCTCTTCGCTAAATCCTCCAGGTGCATCACCAAAAGAAGAGAACATTCCAGAAACCCAGTTGATTTTGTTATAGTCGGCATTGTTTTGGTCTCTTAATGCAATTTCTTCCGGAGTTGAAACTAATCCATCTCCATCTAAATCGGCACTTTGTGGCGTTGGCACTAAAAGTTTTGCAAACTCAACACTTACAGATACCTTATTGAAATCATCAAGAATAAAATCATAACCACCACCAAGTCTCATATTAGCTGGAAGGAAATTGGCACTATTATCATCTGATTGTCCAGCATCATAGTTGATTTTTGGTCCCATATTTTGGAAATTAAAACCAAGACGTAAACGACCATTAAAATCTGAGAAAGCAGCTTCTTCACCTACATAATAACCGGCGATGTCAACTGCAAACGTACTTGCTGGTTTTGAATCGCTAGACTCGCCAGATGGAATTCTTAAAGCAGAACGAATATATCTTCCGGCAACAGCCATAGAAAAACGTTCGCTTAATTTTAAAGCATAAGATCCATCAAGTGCTAATTCATTTGGCTTAACAATTTGAGCCGGATCTTCAGCATTTTGACGTAATTCAATTTCACCTAAACCAAAGTAACGCAAACTTACTGCAAAAGCACTTCTTCCTTCGGCACCGAATCGATTATAATAAGTGGCTTGACCCAATGAAATATCATTAACCAAATCAGTTAAATAAGGAGTATAACTTGCTGTGAACCCTTGTTTGTCGATAGCGAAAGCATATTTTGCTGGATTCCATTGTTGTGAAAAAGCGTCCGGAGCAGTAGCAACTCCTTGGTCTCCCATACCAGCCGAACGGGCATCGGCTGCTACTAAAAGAAATGGAACACCTGTAGTAATAACCCGGCTATCTTGCTGCGCATTAATATTTTGCAATGAGGCTAATAAAAACAGTATTGCGAATTTTTTCATTTTCAATTTTATAAAAGTTAACAAATATAGTATTTTCCTAAAGGATTACAAGTTTTTCTATTTTTTCTGCTTTTTTATTCGATAAAGTGGACTTTACAGTCAATTTATAGACATAAACGCCTTTTCCAATTCGATCTCCAAAATCATCTTTTCCATCCCATGTTATTTCTCTTGACAGAAAACCATCTGTCGTTACGGTTTGATTTTTTGTCCAAACAATTTTGCCTGTAATGGTCATTACCTGAACCTGAACATCTAAAGGTTCAAATGGTCTGTTGTGCGAAAACCAAAATTCAGTATAACTGACAAATGGATTTGGATAATTCAGCACATGTTCAAGAGTAATGCTTTCGTTTCCGACAACCACAAATTGGATTTCAGCAGTTATTGGATTGTTGTAGACATCCCAGGCTTTAAATGTGATTGTATGCAAACCGACAGCTAAATTTCGAAAAGGGAAATAAACCCGGCCTTTTGTATAATCATCCAATTCGGTTTGATAATAATCATTCATGATATAAGGATTTGTTTCATCTCCATCGAGAATGCCAACAATATCATGTCCAATTCCACTTGCCGTGTTTATTCCGTGCTCGTCTTCGAGTATCGCTAAGAAAAACGGAGATTCATTTGTAATGCCGCCATTCACAAATGTTTCTTCATTCATATATAGTTTTACCGTTGGACCAGTATTATCGGCTACAGCACTTGTGTTGATTCCACCGATTTTTATATCCGTATTTTGTCCGTATTTGTCTAATCGAACCTGATTTCGTTTGGAATAAAAACTAATCCTTCCGTTGCCAACCGGAATTCTGATATCTCGGGGAACCACAAAACCGAATTCGAAATGACCACCTAATACTGAAGCATTTCCTCTAAAAATGGTCTCTCCTAAATTTATAAAACTCATCGGAGGACTGTTTAAATCATTGTTGAGTGTCGTTCGGGTTACATTCTTATCAAAAATATTGACCGATAATTCACCGCTATAAGTAGGCAATGGATTGTTGTTTTCATCTAAAACTTCTCCGGTTAATTTGACAAATGCTAACGATTGAAAATCATCAATTGGTCCGGTAATAGGCATATCGTTAACTTTAGTCAAAACCACTCTTGGTCTTGGAATAGCTAACATCAGAGCGGGATCACCCAAATAAAAAACAACGTTGCTGGCTGTAGTTGGAATAGTATTTTTAGCGATACGAAGTGATTCCGCAATACTTGTGTAATTATCACTTCCATATGAAAATAAATGTATGGCAAGTGTGTCGTTAAATGTTTCTGCATTTCCTTTATCTATGGAGCGGACAGTCGTTATCATTGATATAGCGCCACCTCTCGGATTCCAATAAGTATATTCGCCTGCAGTAGGACGATACGGATTATCAAATCTTGAAAAGTCACAGGTAATTGTTATGAATAATGGGTATTTGTATCGATTGCTCAGGTTTTGCCCATCCGATTTTTCCCAAATACGTTCTCCGGATAAGCCATCCTCACCACCATGACCTAAATAATTGAATACTAATGCTCCTTTTTCAAAAGCAGCAAAAATTTCTTCCCTTGCCTTTGGATATCTTTTTCCACCTGCTGAAGTTTCCTGCTCATAGGAATCTAACAATATTTTTTTGTAATTGATAAATGGTTTTTGGGCAACTATTACATCAGTAAGCCTGTTTTGCTTAAATTGTAAAGATGCGTCACCACCAACGTCAGCATCATCGGCAATGGCAACATAATTGGTTCTCCAGCTGCCATAAGATTTCAAGTCATGGTATTCAATTACTTTGTTTACCATTTCATCGGCCTGTTGCGTAGTGCTGACAATCATTCTTCCAACGGCAATGTCGATTCCGCCTAATACCGGATAAGGAAAATAGGTCTCTCCATTTGTGGTGGTAATAGCATTATCTAATCTGCCTTCATCACCATCCATCATACCAAAAAAATCATCTGAAGCAAATGAGACCTGAGAATCTGTGTAACTATTTATCGCTTGATATATAGGTACAATATTAGTATTGTTTGCAATTCGGTCTTTAAAATCATAAGAAGCGTCTCCGAAAATGTTTAAGTATTTTACCCGTTCGCCAACCGGGGCATTGAAAAAAACATATTTCACAAAATTTCTGATTGCGCCGATGTCTTGTTTTCCGGATGAGAATTCAGGATAAATGTTTTCTAAATTCACCACTTTCACATTCAGATTGGAATAACTTCTGTGAAAAGCAGCTAATTTTTCGGCTTGTGCATTTAAAAATTTAGGTGTAATTATTAAGTAGTCAATTTTCTGCCATACCCCAAGTGCATTGTTAAAAACTGTTCCTTTTAAATTTTGGTTATCCACCTTTGATTTAGAATCTTTTGATGGAAAATAATAATCAGAATTGTCAATGGCAACATATTTCCGAACTTCTCCCAAAAGGGCTTTAAAAGCAATAGTGCTTAAAGATGCATTCTCCACTTTGGTTACATTAAACATATCGGTGACATCCCAAACTTGTGAGATCGACGAAGCATTAGAAAGTTGGTATTCGCCGACGTTTGGTAGTGAACCTGCCTGGTCAAATTGAAATAGAAACTGTTTTCCAAATGCCTGAAGATTTCTCTTCGCTTTGATATTAATGTAATCTAAATAGCCTCTTGAACTCGGCACGCCGCCATTGGTATAAGTTACTTTGATGGTCACATCTTCAGATGAAACAGTGGAAGTTCCGGTTAAATTGCTTTCTATAATTAAAGCATCGCTACTGCTTCCGGGATCGAGAGGAATATTGCCAACTAATTGGGTGTTGGCTTCTATTTTAAAAGTATTAAGAGTAGAAGTTACAGCAGCAACATGCGTTATAATTTCTATTGGCGATGAACTTACAATATTTGGAAATTTGAATTTGAATTCCTGCTCGTTGTCGACACTAAAACTCTCGCCAAACCAAACTCTTCCTAATTTTTCAATATTGACTTCATCAACTTCATGAAACTGATGATCGTCAAAAGTGGTTATTATTGTTGTTGCACTTCCTGTTGGCTGTGTCATGTCTGCAATTCGCTTTCCATCACCACCTTGTGCGGTTACATAATAATAGGATTTATTACTATAAATATTTAAGTTGCTTTTGTAGTCGTCATTCCATGTATCCGTACCTTCAGCATAAAAAAGAATAAATTCCTGACTATCAAAAACGCCATCACTTTCACCAACAAGTTGAATAGCATTTTCGGTTAAATCCATTGGATAATCATCAGAATTCAACAGTGGTAACATTCTTCCGCCATTGCCATATATTTTTATTTTTCTTGGATCTACATTAGTGTCAAGCCCTAAACTCTGAAGAAAACTTTTAGAGATTTTGTACACACCTGATTTTTCAACATAAAACCGATACCAATTTCCCGTACTTAAAACAGAGTTTTCAATAGCAGTTACGTTGTTAACTGCAACTTGTGTCTTTGTTGCGTTTTGTTGAATCGTATAGCTAAATGAAATTAATTTTTTAAAAGTGTTACCTTCTTTAACTATAGGTGTCAGAATGATTTTGCCATAGTATTTTTCCCTTGCATTGGAACTTTTGAATGATGATTTAAAACTGGAAGGAATGTTTTTTATGGCAATATCGCCAAGCTGATTTTGTAAAATAGGCTCAAAAACCAGATTTGTTATTTGAATTGCGTTCTCATCAACCTTATTATTAAGAGGTATTGTCAAAGCATAGGATACGGTTTTCGAGTAAACATTAAACTCATAATTTTGAGCATCAAACTGAGGCACCATAAATGAAAAGCTACCAAAAGACAGCTCTTTTTTGTCTGTCCAATTCAATGAAACGTTTCCCTGTTCTTGAGCAATAGCTAAGAATGTGCTCAAAAACAGTAAGCAAATAATAATAATCCTTTTCATAGTATACAGTAAACGTGTTTTTTCGAAAATTAGTATAAAAAAACAAAAAAATTTTTTTTTTGAGACAAAATACAATAAAACTACTAATTTTGCGTTATATATAAAATCTCGCTTATAGGGAGCGAATTTAGTATTAATTAAAAAAAGTTGTTGCAATTTAATGGTAAATACTTATATTGCGCCTCGAAATTTATACCTACTATGAATATGAAAGTAAACAAAATTATAGCAGTAAAATTATTACTATCATTAGTGATAATGGTCGGTTTTACTAGTTGTAGTAAAAAGTCCGAGTCTAAAGGTGGTTCCAGAGCTACTGGTTGGAAAATCAACGATAAAAAAGGTGGTTTCCAATATGCTTCTAAATTTAAAAAGCAGGCAACTGGCCCAGGTTTGGTTATGGTTGAAGGAGGAACATTTACCATGGGTAAAGTTCAGGATGACGTAATGCATGATTGGAATAATACGCCAAATCAGCAACACGTTATGTCTTTCTACATGGATGAAACTGAAGTAACCAATATGATGTACATGGAGTACCTAAATTGGTTAAAAACAGTGTATCCGCCGGATCAGGAAAATTATAAAAACATCTATGAGGGAGCTTCTCCAGATACATTAGTATGGAGAAACAGACTTGGTTATAATGAAACCATGACAGAAAACTACTTAAGACATCCGGCTTATGCTGAATATCCTGTGGTTGGTGTTAACTGGATACAGGCTACTGAATTTGCGATATGGAGAACTGATCGTGTGAACGAAAATATCCTTGAGCAACAACGTTATTTGAAAAAAGATTCCAAAGTTACTGATATGACCTCGGATAAAGTTTTCAGTACGAACGCATATCTTGCTTCGCCATCTACTGCAAAAGGCGGAGACGAAAAGCTTGTCCTGAAAAAAGGTAAAGGAAGAGGTGCTGCGCCAAAAGCTAGTGGTACAGCTGCTGCAGGTGCCAACAATACAGCTGGAAATAGCGCTAAAAATGTTTACGCACAAAGAACATCAGGTTTGATTTTACCTGAATATAGATTGCCAACAGAGGCTGAGTGGGAATATGCTGCTGCTGCTGACGTAGGACAAAGAGAATACAATGCTTATAAAGGGCAAAAGAAATATCCTTGGTCTGGAAGTTATACACGTTCAGGAAAAAGACAGGTTAGAGGTGATCAATTGGCTAACTTCAAACAAGGAAAAGGAGATTACGGTGGAATCGCAGGATGGTCTGATGATGGTGCCGATATCACCAACAAAGTTAAATCATATCCTCCAAATGATTTTGGATTGTATGATATGGCAGGAAACGTAGCCGAATGGGTTGCCGATGTTTACAGACCAATAGTTGATGATGAAGCAAATGACTTCAACTACTACAGAGGAAATGTTTACATGAAAGATAAAATTGGAGAAGACGGAAAAGTAGAATTAGTTACTCCGGAAACTCAAAAATTCGACACCTTGTCAAATGGGAAAATTGTATCTAGAAACTTGCCTGGTCAAATCGCTCAGGTTCCGGTTGATGATAAAGAAACTTATTTGAGACAAAACTTTAGCCAATCAAATAATATTAATTATCGTGATGGTGATAAACAATCAACAAGATATTTCAAATTCGGTGGTTCAGAAGAAGGTGATGAAAAAGGGAAATTGAGAGATGACCAAAGAATGTATGATTCTCCAAAACACAATGTATCTACTGATAGTTTAGGGAATATGGTTAAAAAATATGACCATTCTAACAAACGTACTACTTTAGTAAATGATGATGTCAGAGTTTACAAAGGTGGTTCTTGGAGAGACAGAGCTTATTGGTTAGATCCAGCACAAAGAAGATATTATCCACAAGATATCGCGACAGATTACATCGGATTCAGATGTGCTATGTCTAGAGTTGGTGCAAAAGCTGACAAAAAGAAAAGAGCAAGAAACTAATTCTTAGTTTTATGAATAATAATAAAAAAGCCCTAATTTTAAGGGCTTTTTTATTTTAACTATTTTGCCAAATGACCATTCAGAATATTCATGATTTATTTTTAAAGTGTACTAAAGTTTCAATCGATACCAGAAAGATTGAGCCGAACTCTTTTTTTGTTGCGATTAAAGGAGAACGCTTTGATGCCAATACTTTTGCTAAAGAAGCATTAGAAAAAGGAGCCAGCTATGTTATCATTGATAACGCAGATTATTTTATTGACGATAGAACAATCCTGGTTGAAGACAGTTTACAGACGCTTCAGGAATTGGCCAAATTCCATCGTCATTTTTTACAGCTTCCAATCATAGCTTTAACAGGAAGCAACGGTAAAACTACAACTAAGGAATTAATCAATGTCGTCTTGTCTAAAACCTTTAACACCAAAGCTACTATTGGGAATCTAAATAATCATATTGGAGTTCCGCTTACCTTATTATCTTTTACAAAAGAAACCCAAATTGGAATCGTGGAAATGGGTGCCAATCATCAAAAAGAGATTGAATTCCTTTGCGAAATTGCACAACCTGATTTTGGATACATTACTAATTTTGGCAAGGCGCATCTCGAAGGTTTTGGCGGAGTAGAAGGTGTAGTCAAAGGGAAAAGTGAAATGTACACATATCTGAAAGCAAACAACAAATCGGTTTTTGTAAATCTGGATGACGAAATCCAGAATCAGAAAACGGAACATTTTCACAGGATTACTTTTAGCCAAAAAGATAAAAATGTAAATGTTTTTATAGACGATGTGACAGCAAATCCTTTTGTAAAAATTAAAACTCTTGGAGTCGAAATCAATTCTCATTTAATAGGATTATATAACGCTAATAATATCAATGCAGCAATCACCATTGGACATAACTTAGAAGTGCCTATAGACGATATAAAAGCGGCAATTGAAGGCTATGTTCCCGAGAATAATCGTTCCCAGCTTTTGACAAAAGGCTCAAATGAAATTATTCTCGATGCTTACAATGCGAATCCGAGTAGCATGATGGTGGCCTTGGAGAATTTTATCCAATTAGATAAAGAAAATAAATGCATTATTATTGGCGACATGTATGAGCTTGGACAAGAAAGTTTGGCTGAACATAAAGCTATCGTCAATTTTTTGAATCAGAATAGCACTTTTGAATGTCATTTTGTGGGCAAAGACTTTTTTGCCAATAGCATTCAAAAAGACAACTTCCATTTTTATAATACATTCGAAGACTTTACCAAATATCTTTCATCAGTAAAAATCGAAAACAAAACACTTCTTATAAAAGGTTCTAGGGGAATGGCTTTAGAACGGACTTTGGAATATCTGTAAATAAAAAAACTCCTCAATATCTCGAGGAGTTTTTGTTTGTAATTCAAGTAAAAAGGCACATATAAATGCGCCTTTTAGTTTATTTGTTTTAACTAATTGAAATTAGTTTTTAATCAATTTTTTAACGATGATTTCATTGTTTGATGAGTTATAAAACTTAACAAAATAAATCCCGCTTTTCAAATCAGAGATGTTCTCATTAATAGTATTTGAACCTTCATCCAATTTAACGTTTTTATTAGAAACCAATGTTCCGTAAAAATTAAAAATTGACATTGATACATTTGCAACTTTTGATGAAGTTACATCTAAATTGAAAGAAGATGAAGATGGATTTGGATAAATCTCAGAAACATTGCTTATTTCAACAGTGTTGTTAGCCATTTTGGCACCACAAATAACCTGAGTAAGAGTAACTGTTTTTACAGTACTGTTTACGGCACAAGCATTCGTTGTAGAAACAGTTATAACGTTAGTTGTACTAACTGCAGGTACAGCTGAAAAATCTACTTCAATAGAGTTTGTTCCTGCACCACTAACAATTACAGCACCATTGGCAACTGTCCAGTTATAAGCCGTAGCAGCAGCTACAGCAGCAATTGAGAATGTTTGAGTAGCACATCTTCCGAATGTTGAACCACCAGTTACAGTTGAAATTGCAGGCATTGCAGTTGTAATAGTAACTGCTTTGCTTGTTGCACTGCTTCCATATCCATTTACAGATTGCACGGCAATTGTTTTTGGCGTAATTGCAGCAATATTACCTGGGAATAATACTGAAAAGCTTAAATCAGTTGTAGGTAATATATTTGTAGCATTTGTTGGGTTACTTGAAGAAGTTACAACTGATCCAATTGGAGCAGTGATGATATAAGATGTAGCCAGAGGTGAAGCGGACATCGTATAATTGTATGTGTTATTTGCACAAACACCAGCAATCTGGCCAGTGATTGATGATACAATAGCTGGTAAACTAATAGTTACTTTCAACAATTTTGCTGTTGATGTTGTAGCTGGAGTTAGTGAACCATTTGTCAATACCTGAGATAAACCAATTCCGTTTTTAGCTTTAACTCCTAAATATAAAGTCTGAATAACAGTTCCCGGAGCTACATTTAGGAAATTAATTGTAATTGAACGCTCAGTTGTGCTATTTATAGTAGTAACACCACCGACTGTAGTTGAAGTCGCTCCTGCAGGAAGATTTACAGCATTAACTCCTGTTGGTAATTCCCAAACATAAGAAGAGGCTGTTGCAACGGTATTAGCTGTTAAAGTTAAAGTGGTTGCAGTTCCAACATATTTACTCACATTAGTCACAGCTGTTGTTGGTGTAGCTGAAGCTGGATCAGTTAAAACCAATGTTGATGGTACAGTTGGCAATGCAGCTGTTAATTTCAACAATTTAGAATTTCTTACAGCTGTAGACGGATTAATTAATGTATAAGTAGAAGTTGCATTTGTACTTGGTGGTACTGGTGCATTATAAACATTTGAATAGGTATCATAAAACATAATTGGATTATTAGCTAAATAATCTGCGTTAGTTAAATTACTTGTAGTTGAAGAACCAACACCATTTAGAGCTTTAACACCAAAATACATCAAAGTTGTTGCCTGGTTAGAAACACCTTCAAACGAAACTAAGATTGAACCTTTATCACTTGTTATTACAGTTCCATATTTATTATATGGAAGGTATGCTTGTGAACTTGCTGTATATAAACCACCACCAACTATTTTTTGAACAGCTGTAGAAGTTGTAATTACAGTTGAAACTCCATTAACAAGTACAGTATAAGTATTATAAGTTACTGTCCAATAAATTGTTCCAACTGTAGTTGGAGCCGCAGCAGCAGGTGAGAAGAATGGTTCCGCAGTATAATTTACTGAAGTAACAACAGGAACAGCACCATTTAAAACTAAAGATACGCCAGTTGGCAATTCCCATGAATAAGAAGAAGGGAAAACTAAAGTTTTAGATGAGTATCCGGCAGTCAAAGTTATAGGAGTTGTAGTTCCCATAAATTGTCCAAAAGTAGTAATAGCTGTATTTGGAGTTGCAGATGCTTTGTTGTTCATGAAAAAACTAGTCGGAGCAGTAGGCAAAGCTTTAGTAAGTGAAAGAGTTTTTGCAGTAGTTCTACAACCTGAAGCATTTTCTGCTTGTACTTGAATACTACCAATAGTTCCGGCACCATAAGGAACATTTAAAAAATTAACAGTTATAGAATTAGTTCCTTGTCCAGCAGTAATATTTGCACCTTGTGGCACAGTCCAAACATATGTTGGAGTTGGAACAGTGGTGAAGGCTGGAATAGTATAGGTAAAAGTTGAAGTTGTTCCAACAAAATAACCTACAGCTGTTGCAGATGCATATACTGGCGCGTGCAATTCATCATCAGGATTTAATAATGGACCCAAACCAGTTATTGTGCCAATTACTTCTGTTGGTAAAGCATTAACAGTTACAGTTAAAAGAACTCTTGCGCTTTCTATATTAAAAGTGTCAATTTGGGAAACCCAATAATTTTTTACACCTACTGTAGATGTTAAAGGTGTTGGAGCTGTTGCAGAACCTGTACCGCCAGTTGCAACAGTGTACCATAATAAAGAAACACCAGTTGTAGTTAAGTTAGCAGTTAATGCTGTAGCCAAAGCGCCTTTACAATAAACACGGTTTGTTACTACCGGACTAGCTCCGGCAGTAATGTATTGAGTTAAAGAAGAATCTGAGAAATCAGCACCAGTAGCAGCAGTTGTACCTGGTCTGTAATCTAAATTAGATGGAGAAGCAGTTAAGTTTCCAGCTGAATAATCTGAACTTGAAGTTCCATAAGCTTTAGTTAATAAAGTTCCGGAACCGTTTACATATGAATTATTATTTGAAGCAAACCAAGAGTTTAAAGAAGTTGGGTTAACTCCGGCTGTAAAAGTAGCATCCGGAACACCGGCAATAATATTGTTTTTGAATTTTAAAGTTCCACCATTTGCATTAGCTACAGTAGTTGCACCATCTACAAATAAGAAGTTGTTTTTGAAATCCATAAAGATTGAGTTGTACACTTTTAGTTGTGTAGTTCTTCTTAAACGCGCAGCTCTTGCGTATCCTGCAGCAACACTAACTGAAGGAGATAAAGTAGCACGAAATGATGGTCCTATTAAAGTACAGTTTGTGAATATAGCTGAAGTATTATCAGTACCGGCAGCAGTAGTACCAGCAGCATTATTATCAGATTCAAAACCTTCTGAAGTTGAAATAGCTGGATTATCAGCAATAGAAGGATCTCTTACTCCTAATGCGAACTGAACAATTCCTTTGAATCCATTATCAGTATCAAAATCATCATCCAAACCTTTGTAAGCTACAAGGTGTTTACAGTTAACAGCTCCACCAAACCACTCAAAAGAATCATCACCAGAATAAGAAACCTGTACATAGTCAATAGATGTTCCACTGCCAACTGAACCAAAAGTCAAACCGTTAATCTCATTGTTTGGAGAGAATACGAAACCTGGAAATTCAATTCTGCAATATTTCATCGACCCTGAATTATCAGCATCAATTGGTGAAGCACCACCGCCATATTCAGTATTAGCAGTAGCAGTAATACCTTCAATATTGTTAATACCACTGTTTAAGTTGAAACCAGCTCTACCTAAAAGGATGATTCCACCCCAATCTCCGGCAGCTCTTGTACCCGCAGTTTTTGCAGAAGTAAATACAATTGGAGCAGCAGCAGTACCAATAGCGTTTAGTTTAGCACCTTTTGTGATAACTAAAGCAGTACCAGTATTAGAATAAACTCCTTTAACTACTACACCTGGCTGGATTGTTAGCGTAGCATTGTTTGTTACATATATAAGACCTGTGATCTTATATGTTTTCCCGGTTGTCCATGTTGTATTAGTATTAATGTTAGTAGTTACATTAACAACAATAGCAGCATCAGTGTAAGGCTCACTTTGTGGATTCCAATTGGTCCAGGAGTCAGTCCACATTGCTGTAGGAGCAGGTGCAAATGCACCACGATAAGTTGTTGGCTCAATTTGAGCACTTGCTAAATTGACAACTAAGGCCAAAAGAGCAAAAAGATAATTTTTTTTCATTAGATAAATGATTTTTTTGTTAGACAGGGCAAATTTATGCTGGAGTATATAAGTAGCTGTAAAGAGAAAATTAAATAAAACAAACGCTACGTTATTAAAAAGCCATAATCAGGAAGGATTGTTAAATTATTACTCTTTTTTTTAAAAAAAGTGAATGAAATTTAGCCTGTTTGATATATAATAGAATGTCTTAAAAAAGAGCCTAAAATTAAGTTGTGGAAAGGATTTTATGATGAATTATTGACTCAGGAAAGAGTTTGATGCTTTAAGTGTTGTCGACTAATATGTTTGCAATTAATTAAATTTCAGTTAATATCTGTTCCTGTAATTAACTTTAATTTCGCCAAAAATTATCTATTATGAAATCTAAAATTTACTTACTTTTCTTTGTTTTTTTATCTGCAACTCTACTAGCTTATAGTCAAACCTCGGGTATAAAGGGTTTGGTTCTTGAAGATAAAACAGGACAACCTTTACCTGGAGCAACAATTACAATTAAAGAATTAAATAAATTTACAGAAACAGATTCAGAAGGTAACTTCATGTTTTCTAAAATTGAGCCAGGTATTTATGAATTGAAAATTACTGCATTAACGTTTCAGCAAAAAGTTGTCACTGAAGTAATAGTTGTAAATGATGAAATTAACACTTTGACGATTTCTTTGGAAGCAAAAAATAATCAATTGGATGAAGTGGTCATCAAAACTACCCGAGCTAAAGTCGAATCGGTAAAATCGTTATTAATTCAACAGAAAAATAGTGCCAATGTCTCTGATGGGATTTCAGCTGAAACCATAAAAAGAACACCGGATAAAAATACTTCCGATGTTCTGAAAAGAATAAGTGGGGCAAGTATTCAGGACAATCGTTTTGTTATCATCAGAGGTTTGAATGACAGATACAATGCAGCATTATTAAACGGTGCTCCTTTGCCTAGCTCTGAATCCGATAGAAAGGCATTTTCATTCGACATCTTTCCATCAAATATGCTTGACAATTTGGTAATTACTAAAACAGCTTCTCCTGATTTACCCGGGGAATTTGCCGGTGGCGTTGTGCAAATCAATACGAAATCAGTACCTGAAAAAGATTTCCAGTCTATTTCTATTGGATTAGGGTACAACACTATAACTACTTTCAAAGATCAAAAGACTTATAAAGGCGGAAATACCGATTGGTTAGGTTTTGATGATGGAACAAGACAAATGCCATCTACAATTCCAAATACAGAAACCTTTAATGTTTTAAGTTATGAAGAAAGAGCAGCTATTGCAAAATCATTTCAATCTGATTGGGCTATCAAAGCAGAAAAATTTAAGCCAAATACGAGTTTCCAATATGCTATAGGCCGTCATTATGAATTTGGTGAAAAGGTTTTTGGGATATTGTTTTCAGCTTCACATAATATCACTAATAATTTTAACGAAATTGAGCGTAATGAATATGAAAATCCAGATCCGGCAGCGCCTTCGGTTCTGATTACTAAATTTAAGGATAACAATTATAGCCAACAGGTATTAACCGGAGCTTTAGCTAATTTTTCTCTAAAATTCAATCAAAACAATACCATTTCTTTCAAAAATATTTTGAGTATAAATTCTAATGATTTAGTAGTAGAGCGATATGGTCAAAAAGACCTGACTGATGTCAGAACAACCAAAGCGGATGTCAGATGGTTTACCAGCAATAGAATATATTCGGGACAATTGAACGGTGATCATTATTTTACCAAACCAAAAATTAAAATAAACTGGACAGGATTTTATAGTGATATAAAAAGAGAGATTCCAAATTTGAGAAGAAACATTTATACCATTGAAGATCCTAATAGTTCTGATCCAAACGCCACGATTGCTTATGCTGTAATTGCCAATAATAATGGTGGTCCTGATTATGGTGGAGGAATGTTTTTTTCTGAAAATAAAGAAAGCATTTATGGTGGAAAAATAGATTTGACCAAAAAAATTACGCTAGGCGAAAACTTTATCAATGACTTTAAAATTGGAGGATTTACACAAATCAGAGATCGGGATTTCACTTCCCGCCAATTACAATATAACACATTAAATTTAGGAGGAACTTTTGATTATAACTTGTTGACATTGCCTAATGAAACCATTTTTAATGTGGCAAATATGGGTCAGATTTCACCGGGTGTGAATGGTTTTACGCTTTTCGATTTTACCAAATTTACTGATTCTTATACTGCGGGTTCTAAATTAAATGCCGGTTATGCAATGTTTGATACCCGTTATAAAAAATTCAGATTAGTTTGGGGTGCCAGAATTGAGGATTTTGAACAAACACTTGATTCACGCTTGAGCGAAACAGAATATCTATCATTGGATACTAAAAAGACTGATATTTTGCCATCAGCTAACTTAATTTTTGCAATCAATAAGACACAAAACCTTAGATTAAGTTTTTCTAAAACAATAAATCGTCCTGAATATAGAGAGTTAGCACCATTTGGTTTTTATGACTTTACTACGCAGTTCTTTACTCAGGGAAACCCGGATTTAAAAAGAGCCAGCATTCGCAATATCGATTTGCGTTATGAAATCTATCCGGGAAAAGGGCAGTTATTTTCAATGTCTTATTTCTTAAAGGATTTTACAGATCCAATCGAATTAATTCAACAGGTTAACAACAAAACGGTTACGTATGAAAATGCTAAAAGTGCTAAAAGTAGCGGTGTTGAGCTTGAATTCAGAACTTTGTTAAGCACGATATTCAAATCTGAAAACACCACGTTTTTTGATGATTTGACATTGTTTTCAAATATTGCTATTATTAAGTCCCGTGTAGATGTTTCTAATTCTAATAACGCTAATCCTCAAAACAACAGACCATTACAAGGGCAATCGCCGTATGTGCTTAATGCTGGACTGCAATATTTAAATAAAGATAACGGATGGATTGTTTCTGCCAATATCAATAGAGTTGGAAATAGAATTGCCATCGGCTCGAGTGAAATTGAACCGGCCATTTGGGAAAAAGCAAGAACCTTTCTGGATTTTCAAATTGCGAAAACATTTTATAAAAATGCATTGGAATTAAAATTAAATATCCAAAATGTTTTAGCTCAGGATTTAATCTTCTATCAAAATAAAAAATCACAGGATGAACAGCACCAATCAGGAATTGCAGGATTAGTAAACTCGGTTTTTACAGGCGATCGTAATAATGAAGATGGTTTTGATCCGGCTGTTGATGATGTTATTTGGAAAACAAAATATGGCAAAACAATTTCATTGACACTTAGCTATAATTTTTAATTTGCATTTGATAAATTAATTAAAAAACTCCATTAGAAATAATGGAGTTTTTAATAAGTGGTGGAGATGAGATTTGATATTATGAGGAGTACTGCCAGTGGCAGTCAGGTATTTTTATGATAATAATATGATAGGATTAACTTCGTTGAGCCCTTTTTGGATAAGTTGACACAAGAAACCTAAAAGGCTGCTTTCGTAACCTTTATTTTTTATTTCCACACTACTTACAAAAGCAAGCTTTTGACGCAGTCTGAAAATAAAAAAACCGAAACGTAAGTTTCGGTTTTTCTTGTGGGCGACATTGACTTATCTTCGAACCATGTAGTTTCAATTTTTGAAAGTTTCCTAGATTCTGAAGAATTTAGTTAATCCTTTAGAGGCATTGATGCATGAGCAATACAAGAGGCTTCTTAATCGAATGAATAATGTTTGTATTTGCAATGGTGAATAATGTTTCAGTTTTAATTTTGGTATTACTAGTTGGGTTCGCTTTGTTTTGTATCCTATCATTCCGATATCAGGTGTAAATAACAAAGCAGGAAACCACCAGCAAAATTTATATCAATATTGTCTGATCGTTCGTGTGATTTGGTTGCCAAAATCATGTTGGAGCATTTTGCAATTTTTTCCGACGGATATTCAATTTCAGCCAAACTTTTGCACTACTCCTTCATTTGTATTGCCTGAAGCTTTGTAAATTATATCATGGTAAAAGACTGTGAAGAGTGTAGTGTTCCAGTCTGTAATTTCCCCTTTCACGTCTTTTAAATCTATCAGCATCGCTTCTAAATGGACTATTGTATGATACTGCCTTTTCGGTTCGGAATATTTCGTGAATATTTTCCAACCAGAGGTTAATGACCATTCATTGTCTTTAGAATATTTCTTGACGAGCTAGAAAAAGGTATCTGTCAGCATAATTTAGAGATTGCAAAGTTATTTTTTAATAACAAAAAACTGCGTTAAGAGCCCACCAGTTTGAGAGTATATAATTTTTATGAATCATTATTATACATTTTGGTATTATTTGAAGGTTAATTTTCTGTAAAATATTTTTTTATTACAGGTTAATTGTTAAATTCGTATCAGATAAAATCAAAATACCACTTCATGGTTTTATTCTACATCTAAATGTGCATGAGCAATAAGATTCCAATCTTTGTTGTTTGTATTATGAAAATGAAATATTCTTTAAAGCCCTTTTTTAGAATATATAAAGACATTTAGAAAAACACATTAATTCAGCGTTTGAAAAGTTTGAAAAAACTTTAATGGGATAGGTATATCTATTATGCTTACCGAGCACCGTGCTGAAAAGCATGTGCCCAGAATCTGTTTATTTAGTCTGAAAGGGCTAAAGAAATTAAAAAATATCCAAAAAAATTAATTACAACCAACAATATCGATTCTACTAACCATTAACTATACACTAACATGAAAAATTACTTTTTGCTTGCCTTCCTGTTTGCAGTGCTATCCTTAAGCGCTCAGGACAGGAAAGACCATTGTGGTACCGATGCTATTCATTTAAAACTAATGAATGAAGATGCTAAGTACAAGATGAACTTTGAAAAAAGCACTGCCGACTGGCTGGAGTATGCTCCTAAGCATCTTGATGACTGGAAACCGGTCAGAATGAAGACCAACAATCAAACCCAAAGTCCTCCTAACGTTGTTACACTCTCTGTTGTATTTCATGATGTGTCAGCCAGTGGGACTTATTTGTTGCCTTCCGCTGCTCCGGTCTCGAACTATCAATACATTATTGATAAACTGAACCTGGTTTATGATGGTACAAACGTTAACGGCAATACTGCCGGAAATAATACATTTATCCAATTCTGTTTAGCAACGCGCACTCAGTCAGGTGATACTTTTACGGTTGCTTCCAATCAAAAATCATCATCCGTAGCAGGAAGTTTGGATGCAGGTGATAACGGCCAGCATCAAACTATTGCGGGAGTTAGTTTTACTGCCAGTTATTTTAATACCACAAAATACATCAATGTTTATATAGTAGATGACATTCTAGGTTCTGTGGCGGGTTTTGCTTATGGCCCTTCTGCCCATGGCCAGAATTATGACGGTATCTATATAGAACGACAATGGCTGCTGAATAATGCTTCGTTGAATCTTAATATGAATGTCTTTGTTCATGAAATGGGGCATTATTTAGGATTGCTCCATACTTTTGGAATTTGCAACCCTTCTTCAATCGGAGCTCTTACTGATCCGATTACGGGATATAATCCGTGTTCCTGTGATAACGGTAATTGTTTGTTTAATGGGGATATGATATGTGATACTGCGCCTAATATGCTTATTCAATCGGGTTATGGTATAGGATCTTTTCCTAACAGCTGCCATACCGATGCTATCGCATATCCTTCTATTGCAAATAATCTGAATCCAATAACAACAGATGTTGTTGACCCTAAGGACAATTATATGGATTACGGTATCTGGAGCCTTGAAAAATTGTTTACTACGGGTCAAATTACGCGTATGCAGTTTATGATTGACCCTATCGTAGGGCCTAGGAAATCATTGTTGGGACAAGCCGTTTGCGCTAATTGCGCCTTGATGACTAATTGTAATTTCAGCATAATACCAAATGCGGCTTTCACTCAGCTTTATCCAGCCTATCCACCCCGATATGAGCTTTACCAGGTAGCGGGTGCCACTCCGGCTGTTCCGATAACCGTGAACAGCAGCTGTAGTGCTTCATTAAATTATACATGGAAATTAGAACTCCTTGGAGGAAACAGTAATACATTCATTGCTCAAGGCACCGGAAACAGCTATACTACTGCGTCTGGTTTGGTACCGGGTAATTACCAGATTACCTTTACGGCAACATTGGCATCGAACGCCCAATGTATTGAAACCACTACCTTTGCTTTTACGATAAATCCGACTCTTACTTCCTGCATTTTGCAGACCCCTATTTCCAATAGCCTGGCAAATTGGGTATCAGCAGGATGGACCCGTACTTCATTTACCGGAGGTTGGAATAATAATGGAGTATCTTATCCGGCAGGCTCGCAACATTTTGACAATACACAGGGCAGTTTTGATACTGCCGGATTTGACGTTCTGCCGATAACTCCAGGCGGTACTTTGTCAGCCGATCCGGTTTTGGGTAGCTATATGCTGCCAACTACCGCCAATATCAATCAGGTCATCCGTGTGGGAAGGAACGATGAACAGGGCGGGGGACGTGCTTTTTATGCCAGAAAGACAATTACAGTAAATCGCAACAATTGCAGGTTCAGGGTGTGGATACTGGGTGGTACCCAAGGGGTTGCCGCCAATACCGCTTATCCCTTCGTAGTTTATACGGGACCAAATAATGACGCTGCTTTTGGAATCTTAAACAAATATCACTATTGCAGCACCGTAAATAACAGTAGTGCAACCACGCTGAATACAACCATTGGTTTTGATGATACTAATTTTGTAGGTGCCTGGTATTTTAATGCCCTTAACGATGTTGTATCACAACGGGTAAAGTTAGGCCCTGGAGATTTTGTTTCAAATGGTACCTATAGCGTTACTAACGGATGGAAATCGGTTATTATGGATTTTAGCGAGTATGTTGACCTGAATGCGGACACCGAAATTACGCTGACCTTTTTTGCGCATTCAAATATTGCAACTTCCGCACTTCAGAATGCGTACGCTTACTATGGGTTTGAATGTTTGGGTGGAGGTCTTCCGAAACCTTTCAGCTTTGATATTCCTGATACCAATCTTGCATGTAGTTCTCCTGATACGCAAAGCTGTAAGGAATTTAATATTCCTGCGCCTGCTTACTTTAATTTAGGCGGATACGGTGTAGGCCATAATAATTTAGGATACAATTTTGACACTTTCCAGGTGTTTAGGCTTGTAGGTGGTGTGCCTACTACCCTTATGCCTATTACCTTTCCTAATAATTCAACGTTTAAGATCTGCCTGGACCAAAGCGACGCGCCGTTTCAGGATTTCCGAATCTTCTATAACACGATGCATGGCATGGTAACGGATGATTTTAGGCTTTATGTTGGATTTTATAACAATTTAGATGATTGTACTACTGGTGACCAGATTAATACCACATTCCATCCTAACCTGACCAATGGCGATATATTGCTCTGTGGCACCAATGCCTTGCCATTGCTGCATCTTACAAATACTTGTATTACGGTGCCATTTACCTACCAGTGGCAAAGAAAGGGAGACGGTTCCTCTACATGGGTTGATATAGCGGGTGCTGTCACTGACCCGACTGACCCCACTAACCCTGCCGCATTGCATGACACTTTGCAATTGGTTTATAATCCTGCATCAACCGCGACATTTCCTGATATATCCAATAATTACAATCCTTTTGTATGCAATAACTACAGAAGGGTTGTGAAATATAAGGAGCCTTATTGTGGCAATCCAAAAACAAAAAAAAGCGATGAATTTCATATCTACAATAGACAGGAACTCTTTTTAGCATTTAATAGCGTTAACGAGAATGATATTTGTTTTGGGGATACCTACGATTTAACGCTCAATCAGCCAACCCTTAATATGGCGAATAATTATGCGTCCTATAGTTGTTCGCTACCTGGTCATTTTGCAACCGACGTTGCAGCGATACAAAATACCATACATTTCCAATTGTACGACCCTGTTACACATCAGCCTTTCGGAAACGTAATTGATTATACATTTAACGGTGCATTCAATAATTATACTAGTATTCCTGGGTTAACGCTACATTTTACCTTCAATAATATTAACCCTGCCACTGGTAATACACCATTGTTTGTGCCAACAGCAACCCAATTGAATTTCCCGTATGATATCAGAATTACCGGAACGTATTTAAATTGTCCGCTTGATGCAGATGCCCATACCTATCACATTGGGGATATTAATTATAGTTTGTCAGCCGTTGGTGGGGTTATCGGTTACAACTGCACTACTCCAAACGGTATTTCGAGTGTTGATGACGGTGTGACCTATGGTGGTTATGGTTGGGAGTTTTCTACCGACAATGTCACCTTCTCGTCAATAACGGGAGGGCCAAGCACCGATACGCTACCACAAAGTTTTATAGCCAGCTTAAGCACTACCTATTTTCCTGCTACCATATATATAAGAAGAAAATCGAATGGTACTGGCCAGTGTTTGAACCCAAAATACAGTAATGTAGTTGTTATAGCAACAAATGCACCCGGAAGCATTATATTCAACACCTCTGTTTTACCAACCCAGATTTGCCATGGCGGCACGGCACCGGTTTTACCAGGGGTATCCAGCAATGGTGTTCCGGGAACATGGAATGTAGCTACAGTCAGCAATACAGTTACCGGAAATTACATATTTACTCCTTTACAGGGATATTGTTTACCTCCGTATACCTATCATTTGACTATTAGGAATTTAGTAGCGCCTGCATTTGCGGAGCTAAATCCAATTTGTGCCGGTGCGCCTTTAACATTGCCGGGCAGCTCACTGAATTTCGTCAGCGGTCACTGGACACCTGCAGTTAATAATATGGTTACTACGGAATATACATTCCATCCCAACGGCAGCATTCCTTGTGTTATTGAAACTACGATGACTGTTGAGGTTTATCCTTCTTCAGCAGTTAGCTTCGCTAATTCCCATTTGTTTGACCCCATTTGTGCCGGAGCCACAGCACCGGTTCTACCAACAGTTGATGACAATGGGGTAGTGGGTACCTGGAGTCCGCCTACGGTGAGTAATACCATTGGAAATACCTATACCTTTACCCCAACAGGTAATCCTTGTGTTACTCCTGCAAGCTATGTTATTGGAGTGATACCGCAATGTGGGTTTACGCTTGCGTGGGGTTCTGAAGTGAGCTGCCAATGGACCACCGACGGACGAAAACTGGAAGTGGATATTGTTGATGGGCCATGCCTACGTGTTTGTGAAAACAGTACAATTCATTATGAATTGCACGGAAATTTAGCAAGTATCGCTTCTACCACCTGGACTATAACCGGTGGAACGCCAAGTAATGAAACCAGTACTTCACTTGATATCACATGGAGCAGTGCTACTTTCTGTGCACTTCAGGGCGTTATCCACTTAACCAATGGTACCGAGGTAATCATCAATAAGTGTATTGAAAAACTGGAATCCCCCCATGCATCATTTGGTGTGTATCCTTTACCGGCGGGAGAGTTTTATACTACCTGCGTCAATACACCAACCTATTTCGAAAATTATTCCTTTGCAAACAGCGGGGATGACAATTTATACTATAACTGGTATTTTAGCGACGGTACTACCTCTAATGAATTTGAACCGATACATATATTCCACGAGCCGGGAATATATACGATTGACCTGGTTGTTTCCAACGGTTGCAGCTGTGTTGACAGGGTTACTGGTGTAATTTCCGTTGAAAAGGGCGATATCCAGATTGATTGTCCATCGGTGACCTGTGAAGGAAGCAGGGAAACCTATACGATAGACAGCAGCTATGAATCCTGTCCGGATATTAACTGGCAAGTAGAGGGAGGCACGGTACTTTCTTACCAAAATAATAATACGCAGGCACAAATAATGTGGGGTACCGGTAATGCTGATGGGTTCGGGTATATAACGCTGACTTCTTCGTCCTGCAGCCACTGCGCCTCTATTGTTAAGATTCCAATCGTACAACAGGTGGGAACTATTAAAGGAGACCTCTATGTTTGTGAAAAGACACAAAATCTTTATTCCCTGCCACAATGGCCAACCACTGACTTTAACTGGACTCTGGTGGACAATGGTACGGGAGCAATCCTTGCTTTGACAAACCAACGCAACGAAATCATTTTACAGTCCCAGTCACAAGGCGTAGTGGAATTATATTGTACATACACGAATACCTTGTTAGGATGTGGTGGTACAGCCCATCTTACCATTCATGTCCAGCCGGGTGTTAGGGTTGAAGGCCCTACAGAAAGTTGCGTAGGAACACCAGCCACTTATAACCTGTTGGACAATGCAGGGACCTTGTTGCCTAGTGTGACCTGGACCGTAGATGGACCGGCTTTATTCCAACAAACCGGTACGAATAATCCTTTTCAGATTGCATACCCTGGACCAGGAGTTTATTATATCACTGCGAGCGGGCCAAACCAATGTGGGTCCACCCGTTTTCAGGTGACAGTTAAAGCACAGCCGGCCACGCCTACTTCGGTATTGGGTCCTAACGTGGTGTGTCCCGGCACTCCGGTTACTTACACTGTCAGCCCTCCACCGGGGGCTACACCGCACTGGACTGTCCTTAATGGATCCATTATAGGCAGTTCGGTAGGAAACAGTATTTTGGTTAATTTCAATCCGGCAGCAACTACGAATTTTGTGGTTCAAGTTTGGTACGAGCAAGATGGCTGTACTTCGGGTATAAGGTCTGTTGTCATCGGACGCGACTTACCGAACCTAGCCATAACCCACGCAGATACCACGGTATGTGGCAGTACTTACGGTAATTATTCGATAGCGAATACCCAAGCCGATAGTTATACCTGGTCAATCGTACCTGCTACAGCAGGAAGTATCGAAAGTGGACAAAATACCAATTCGGTGCATGTCTTATGGAATCAGCAGGCGGGAACAGCAACTATCAATTTGCAGGTTCGTAAATGCGGACAAATGTATCCACTTAACCCAATAACGGTTACTATAATAAGTGCTCCATCGATTACGATAACGGGGTCTACCGATATTTGTTCGGGAAGTGCGGCCAACTTTAGCTTTAACCAAACGCCAAGTGGCACGTTTAGCAGCGTGCTTTGGAACTTTGGGGACGGTGCTACAGGCACTACCAATCCGGTATCCCATTTATATCAAACGCCTCTAACTGGTAGTATCAATTACACGGTTTCGGCTACCGTAACAGGAGCCAATGGTTGCCCTATGAATGCTTTTGCAACCAAGAATGTTGTGGTGTACCCTTCGCCTGTTGTTGCGATTACTCCTGCTTCAAACCTAAACCTATGTGGGCAACACAGTCCGGGAGACTATACGTATTCGGTTACTATGCAAGGTGGCTTTGCCGCTACTGACCAAATTACCTGGTATCATAACAGTGGGGTACTAACGACAGGAACGGGCCCTGGTGCCGCAACCATCGACGTCCAGACTACGGGGGTGGGATCGTATTATGCTACTGTAACCAATAGCCATTGTACCAGCACGACGAATACCTTTTATGTGACAAACAACTGTGCCGGATGCGTTGCAACCCAGGTTGTTGATGCTACAGTGGAGTCTAACCTGAACTGCCAACACGTGATTGCCCATCCAACGGCATTACCGGCAGGTTATACTAATGTGAGTTGGTCGGCCAGTTTGCCGGGAGCTACAATCCTGAGTAATGATGTTACTTCGTTTGAGGCAGAGAACGTGGCACCAGGTGAATATCCGTTGCAGTTCACAGCCACTTACAACAACGGCAGCCAGCTTTGTACCACTACAAAAAACCTTTCGTTTATTATACCCTATAAAGCCAATTTGAAATACCAGCTGAGCTGTGGTGTGGGTAATAATTATAATGTCAAATTGGTTGACTTTTCGACTTATTATGCCAATACCCCTATTACGCAATGGTGGTTTACAATTGATGGTGGAACCAACTGGTATGCGGGAACTGCAGGCGCCGGTGGCATCAGAGAGTATAATACAACCTTAGCGCCGGGTACTTATACAATAGGTATACGTATCGCCACATCTGGTTATGCTTTTTGTGAAACGTTTATGACACTTGTTGTCCCTGGCAAACCTAATGCTAATTTTACCAATGAGCTTCAGGTATGTGCAGGGAGCCCTGTTCACTGTGCGCTAAGCAGCCCACAGCCCGGTAATCAATATGTATGGAATTTTGGGGATTTTTCTACGAATTTACAACCTAACCCAAGTAAAACATACTCGACTAGTGGAACATATTTTATTACTTTAACCGTTTCGGATCAATTTGGCTGCAGTATAACTAGTGCTCCACACCCTGTTATTGTAACTCCAGTAAGTATGGCCGGAAGTATACAGGTGACCCCTGCCAACGTTTGCCAGGGGGGCACGATGAATTTACATTTTAATTCTACGGGTGCCCAGGTTCCTACTAATTATGCCTGGTATCTAAACAGCACCACAGGTACACCATTGGCCAACGGCAGCAGTCCTAATCTTACGGTTAACCAAAATGGACAATATTTAGTCCACTTACAAAACAGCAATGGATGCTTTGTATATAACCAGCCTGCTGTTACTGCAGCCTTTATACCGCTTCCTTCGACTCCGGTCATTACAGGCAACGCCATTGCCTGTGCGAACTCGCCAATAAAATTGAAGGTGCCTGCGAACAGTTCTGTTACTTATTCCTGGAGTATTAATAATGGACCCTCTCAGCCACAATGGAGCAACCTAAGCAGCATCGTTGACCAACAAAGTACGCCTGGTACTTATACCTACAGCGTAGTAGCCACTGTTACAAATAGTGGTACCAGCTGCAGCAGCGCTGCAGGAACCTTCCAGGTTACTGTTGTTGCCGCGCCGGATATGCCTATATTGTCACTAAATACAGTAGTATGTACTCCGTATCAGGTTGAGGTTGTTGTAACTAATCCACAGACTGATGTTGGTTATTATTGGAGTAATGGTGGCCTCGGTACAAGTACTGTGATGTCGCATGACGGACCACTACAGGTTAGGGCAGTTCTTAATGAGTGCGTTTCCAAAAGCCAGATTGACCTGCCTATCGACCTTGATGCCTTAGCGTGGATTTTCCCTAAAGGATGTTACAAGAGCTGCGATAAGCCGACAGGTTATATTATTGGCCCATTAGGCTCTTTTGAGAAATGGGAATGGCTTGAAAATGACAATGTAGTCTCCTCGGGAGCATCTGAGATGCTACCGTTGACGAACCTTAATAACAGTTCCTATTCGATGTTCCTCGATAATGGGTATTGCCAGCAAACTACCGGTTATGCGACGTTCACAGGCAAAGAATGTGAAAAATGCGAATTCCGTTTTGAAGTTAAGAAAATTAGCTGCGTTAAGGTAAATAACCAAAACGTCTACCAGATCGAATTTGCGGCGGTTAACCCTTATACCTCGGCAGCTTGGGCTACTTTTACAGCTCCTAACGGCGAAGGTAGTTTTATGACGAATACACTGTCATTACCTTCGGGAATAAGCACTCAGTTTTTATATTTTAACGGACAAATTGGATTTAATGGCGGTGCGGTTACAATACACGTTGCAGCCTCACATGATGGAAAGGATTGTGTCCAGGATTTCGGCATAGTATTCCCTGAAAGTTGTGAAAAAGTTGAAGAATGCAAATTTGAGTACAAAGTTGGAAAAATTTCCTGCGTAAAAACAGAAACCACCAATATTTATCGTTTTGAGCTGGAAATTACTAATCCGTACGCCATTAATTCAACAACAACTGTAAGCGTTCCAACTAGTGTAGGTACTATTAGTCCTTCCCCAATTTTGTCTCCAAGTGGTGTTTTGCTGCACAACTTCTATTTTTACCCTGCTACCGGCTGGAGCGGAGGAGGCATACCTGTGACTGTTACCAGTACCATCGGAACTGCAGTATGTACCAAATACTTAGATATTAAGATGCCTTCAGAATGTGCTACAGTTAAAATATGTGACTTCAATTATGAGTCCATTAACGTAGAATGCCATCGAATGTCAAATGGACAGTACGGATATACTGTTTCGATGATTATCAATAATCCATATAGCACACCTGCTACGATTGGTTTATCAGCACATAATCATGAAGGTTATTTTGTACCTTCTACTTTGAACCTAGTAGCAGGGTCATCAATACAGACTTTCGATTTTTACCCCAATGGCGGCTTTATGGGAGGGAATGTGAATATTACCATTGAAGGCCATTACAAGGATGAGATATGTATTAACGATATACGTATTGGATTTCCTCATTTGTGCTGTCCAACTTGTAGAACAGTTGATTTGGATGACCCAAAAGTGACTGACAAAAACCTTTTGGTGGTGGCTCCTAACCCTGCGAATGAGAATACCACAATTTTTTATAACTTTGTGGAAACCGGTGGAAACAAGACTATCCTATTAACCGATTTATTGGGAAGAACTTTGTTAGAGTGGCATCCTTCTACTGCAAAAGGAACTTTAGAAGTAGATTGTAGCCGCTATGCACAAGGGCACTATCTGATTTTGATGAAGCAGGATAATGCCGTCATTGAAAATACTAAACTAATAAAACATTAAACTATGAAAAACCTAGTAGTTCTTTTATTACTATCATCTGTATACTCCGCTCACTGCCAGTCCTGGCAGTGGGGCAAACGGGGTGGGAGTGCCCAGGAGCTTGACTTTAATGCTGCAGGACCCGAGGAAGCACATCATTTGATTACCGACAGTAATAAGAACATCTATGGAATTTCGAGAGTGGGACAGGCCGGACTTAACATCGACAATGTGGTTAAAACCAATT
The DNA here is from genome assembly GCF_039916025.1 of Flavobacterium sp. Classification (GTDB taxonomy): domain Bacteria; phylum Bacteroidota; class Bacteroidia; order Flavobacteriales; family Flavobacteriaceae; genus Flavobacterium. Next base: position 36,024 of record NZ_JBDSMB010000078.1, on the reverse strand, counting down.
TTGATACCGGCTCCTATCCCAATGATTGTGCCTTATTTAGTTTTGCCTGCGACGGCAGTTACCGTTGGTCCAAAATTATAGGGGGCATTAATATTGAAATTGTCAATCCACTTCAGGTTGATGGACAAAACAACGTTTATTTTTCAGGAAAATTTGGCGACTGCACCACGGATAGTAGTTATCCCTTTCGGATAGACAGTGATTTTATCAATACTTATTATGATTGCCGCATCCTTTTTTTGGCAAAGTATAACGATAGTGGTTTGTTGCAATGGTTAAAAAGACCACAGGCTGTGGGGGTTGATCCGTCGGTGAGTTATACCGAAACCAGGAGTGCCGGATTGCAGACAGATGCATCAGGAACCAACTACTGGTTGGTAAGACTGCCTCCCGGGACCTATGCTGATGGCGCCTTTGTAAATTCGCTGGCAGGCAGCAATTGGTTTATACTAAAGTATGATGCTGCCGGTAATTACGTGTCTAATATTTCTCTAGACATCCAGACGAGTACCGGTTATGCGGGGCTTCATTTTCAACGAAATCCCAATAATGGACAATTTTACATTTATGCGGGCAAGGAAGATACCAGTGCCGATACGGCTACTGTTGGTGGTAATACCGTTACGCATTCGACTTTCCTGGCATGCTTTAACGCACAGGGCAATTTTCTGTGGAAGCGTGAAGATACCGTGAACGATCCGGGCTATCTTAGTATTTATAACCTAGCTTTTGATTTGGATAATAATATCTATTTGGGGGGTAAAATTGTGGGTTTAAATTTGGAGAGTTTTCTTGGTTTTTCGGTTGCCGATCCGGTAACTCCGGGTTATGTAATGAAAACCAATCCTGATGCCTCACAATTACTGTGGAGTTCTAATAGTAATAGCCCTTCTGAAGTTTATGGTGGTATCGCTATAAACGGAAATGAATTGGGTTATACCAGTTATTGCGGCGGTCCCAATTTTACATGGGGCACTCAAACCTTAAATGTGAATGCGCTTGGTCAGGGGCAGGAAGTTTTGCTTGCCCGATTTGATAAAAATAGTGGTGCCTGTATCGGATTGGCAAATATACCGGGTAATGACGGGTTTAATGATGTAGGGGCATCTATTACAGCAGATGCGTCGGGGGATTATATATTGGGTGGTTCTATTGGAGGTATACTCTATTTTAATAATAGCCAACAAATCGTAAACAGTGGTTCTCAGTCTGATTTTTTTATTGCAAAGTATGCTACAGAAGCTTGTTCGCCTTTAGCCGTAAACGAAAATAGCTTAAACACTATACAATTATATCCAAACCCTACTAAGGGAATTGTTATGTTTGACAATAGTAATTCTTATTTTCAAAAGGTATCCGTTTATAATTATTTAGGGCAGGAAATAGTAAAACCTTTCAGCTGCACCCAAGGGGGCAATGCCACTATAGATTTGACAGGTATTCCAAATGGCATTTATATCATTAAACTGGAGGGAATTTATGGATCAAAAAGCGAAATGATAGTGAAGCAATAGCTAAAAATGAAAACAGAAAATAATAAAGGAGGGCATTGTTGCCCTCCTTTATTATTTTTCATGAATTATGTAAAGCAAATTGTGGAGAAAATAGTGTTTAAAGCGTTAGTAATTGTTTTTAAAATAAGTTAGCCAATGCTAAAGCATGTCCGGCGCAAGCCACGAAGTGTACTTGTTATTGTTTTTACCGAAGTGTCAATTTGTTTTGTAATAGGAAAGAAGAATAGTTAAAGCTATTTCAATAACTGTGACACTTCGACTGTGCCCAGAGCAGGCTTCATTTTTTAGGAGGGGAAAAATCAATATATTAATACTGCTTACAGAGACAAAATAAAAAAGGACAAATTCAAAAAAATGAATTTGTCCTTGATGGTGGGCGATGAGGATTAACTTCGTTGAGCCTTTTTTGGATAAGTTGAACAAGAAACCTAAAAGGCTACTTTCGTAGCCTTTATTTTTTATTTCCAGTCTACTTACAAAAGCAAGCTTTTAACACAGCTTGAAAATAAAAAAACCGAAACGTAAGTTTCGGTCTTTCTTGTGGGCGATGAGGGGACAAAACCCCTGTATTTCAATAATTCTTAAAAATATCAAATCCCTTTATTTATAATACTTAACATGATTTTCGATTCATTTAGGGTTATTAAAATTCGCTTAAATTCGCATTCCGTTGACTAAATGTTGACTAATTGTGTATATTTGTTTTGATTAAAACAACATCAAAATATAATGGCAAAGATAAAATATTTACTTCAAAGCAAAAGCGAAACCTCAAACATTTATGTCCGTTATTCAATAAATAGAACTACAGTATTAAAACGCAAAACAGGTTTTATTATTAGTGCCAAAGATTGGAGTATAGATAAATCACAACCCAAAATGGGAAGAGAGGATTTAAAAATAATAAAATCAAAACTGGATAAGCTGGCAATATTTATAAATGATGCCCATAATGAGGGAATCAGTAAGGGAATAGAATTTACTGGAGATTGGTTGCAATTGCAAATTGATTTATTTAATAATAAAATTGCAATTGTTGAACTCGATGTTTTAACCAATTATATTGATAAATACATTGCAGAAGCACCTTATAAAACCAATCAAAAAAAAGAAATTGGTTTAAGTACAGGACGAATTGGGAATTTGAAGCTATTTAAAAATGTCATAAAGCGTTATGAAGAGCAGATGCTTGGCGGAAAAAGTATCTTAATCAAAAATATTAATCTGCAATTTGTCGAGAAGTATAAAACGTGGCTTTTTGACCAAGGTTATGCTGTCAACTACGTTGGTAAAAATATCGATAATATAAAAACGATTTGCAATGATGCTTTTAAAAATGATATTGAAACATCTATCCAATTGAAAAATATTAAAAGTATTTCCGAGAACAACACACCCGAAAACGTAATTTATTTATCCGAAGAAGAGCAGGAACAAATAAAGGATACCACACTGATTAGAGAAGCCCTTATTAATGCGAGAAAGTGGCTGTTATTAGGATGCTTGGTTGGTCAACGTGGGGGCGATTTATTGGATATTTCAGAGAAAAACATAAAAGATATAAACGGAATTAAAATAATTGAACTCAAACAACAAAAAACAGGCAAACTCGTTGCTATTCCGTTACTCCCCGAAGCATTGGAAATTATAGAAAGTGGAATGCCTTATAAAATATCCTTACCCCGTTTTAACGAGTACATTAAAGATGTCTGTAAAGAAGCGAAACTTAATGAAAGAATTCTAGGGCGCAAGAAGCCAAAAGCAAACAGCCCAACAGTTAAGGATATTTACCCGAAATATGAAGTTGTTACAAGCCATATTTGTAGACGCTCATTTGCAACTAACTTTTATGGGCGCATTCCCACTCCAATATTAATGAATATAACAGCTCACGGAACGGAACGGATGTTTTTAAATTATATCGGAAAGACAACCTACGACAATGCCTATCAAATGTTGGAATATTTCAGTAAGTTAGCCCCAAGAGATAAAGCACCCGCTGCAGAAGCTATTGAAAATTCGGGCAATTAAACATTTCAAATAATTAAAACAGATAAAACAGAAGGCATTCAGTAATGGAATACGAAAAAATATACGAGGATTTTTATTCAAAATATTATACTAAAACAGAATTTTTAATAAAAATGTTTCTAATTAAGCGTAAGAGCCAAAAGAAAACATTTGGAATTACATTAAACGAAGTAAACATCTATTTGAATGATGTTAATCTAAATAAGCACAACTTAAATAAAAATAAGAATTTAGAAGAATTGCATCAGATTTTTGGTAGACGATATAGTATTTATGAGATTGACCAAGTACAAGAAGTTTTTGCAAATGAGATAAAAACAGCATTTAACAAAATTGATATATCGGAATTTCCAACAAATTATACTTATACTAAATTCATTCAAGAAATTGCAATTATTGAAGTTATAAATGAAATTTTAAGGCTTCTATCTATTAATTCGCAACTACTGGAAATGTTCTATAAATTAAACGAATTTAATGAGTTTGAAATCAAGTATCATCGCAACATATCTTTAGAAAATTACCCAGTTTACAAAAAAATGCACATAAAATTATATCCCGAATATTATACCAATTTTACGAAAAACGAAGATTTAGAAGCAATGTTTCAAAGCAATGCTAGAAATATAGAGAACGATAATTTTTTTGCTTCATTGTTTATCAATTCAGATGTTTACAATTGTTTTTTAGAGTATCAAAAACACATCATTGATTTTTATATTGACTATTCCTATCTTAAAAAAAGACTGGAATCTGAAAAATTAATCCATTATCACAAAGACAATGATTTTATTAAATTCGTTTTTGAAGATATTAAATTGATAAGTAAAAAAAATTACGATGAATATTACATAAATGGCAAATTAAAATCTTTGGCGAAAAGTTTCAGCGTTCAAAGACAAAACAACTTCAACCTTGTGTTTAAAGATTTATTATAATTCAATAAAACACAACCGCCCCAAATGGGCAAAAACCGCTCTAAATGGGCGTTCATATAGATACAATTTTGTGCTTATTAATCTTAATTATAAGCACAATGACTACACAAATTTTTTTAAACGGAATCACTCTTGAACAATTAGCCGAAGCACTTAAACCACTATTACAACTTCCAAAAAAGGTTGATGAATCTGTATCAAACGAGGATGAACTTTTAACCCGTGAACAAGTTTGTAAATTACTATCCATCAACAAAACTACCCTTTGGAAACACACCAAATCAGGTAAGCTTAAAAGTTTAGGATTGGGTAACAGAGTATATTACAAAAGAAGCGAAGTTTTACAAGCTGTCAAGCATTTAAACCAATAACAGTTATGAGTAGCGATATAAAAGTTCTCAAATTATCTGTTTTAAACGATGCGATTGATATGGCTATGCAAAGTGAAGAAGAAAAATTAAGCAGTATTCTGAATAACCTTAAAATTAGTCCAAAAGAACAATTGCAACCGCCTCAAGTCGCTTTGCAAATGGCAAACAGAAAAACAGAGGGTTACAGTACTTTAGGAACACTTGGAAATTTCAGCTTAATTATTGGAAAAGCTAAAAGTAGAAAATCATTTTATATCAATATTGCAGTGGCGACAGCCATCAGTAAAGATTTGGTTCTTAATTTATTTAAAACTGAATTGCCACAAGGACAAAATGAAGTATTGTATTTTGATACAGAACAAGGAAAATACCACGTTCAATTAGCTTTAAAGCGCATTTGCAAACAAGTTAATATTGAAGAGCCTGATAACTTGCAAGTTTATCATTTAAGGAGCAAGACACCCGCCCAGCGTTTGGAACTTATTGAGTATGCTATTTATCACAATGATAAAATTGGGATTGTAGTTATAGACGGTATAAAAGACCTCATTACTTCCATTAATGACGAAGCGGAAGCAACAATGATTGCCAGTAAACTTTTAAAATGGACAGAAGAGCGTAATATTCACATTATAACTGTACTGCATCAAAATAAAAGTGATAGCAATGCTCGTGGGCATATTGGCTCGGAATTGATTAACAAAGCAGAAACGGTGCTTTCTATCACAAAAGCGGAAACAGACAGCACTATTTCAATTGTTGAAGCCCAACAATGCAGGAACATAGAACCTGAAACCTTTGCATTTGAAATTATAGACGGTTTGCCGGTTATTGCAGAAAACTACGAATTAAGAACTGAAACCAAAAAGAACAAATTTGATGTTACAGAATTGGAAGATTACAAGAAATTTCAATTATTAACAGAAGTATTTAGTAAGGGCGAAAGGTTCACTTATAGCGATTTAGTTATACAGTTAGGTTTAGCATATAAAAAACAATTTAAAAGCACTATTGGAACAAATAGAGCCAAAGAACTAGTAACCTATTGTAAAAATAAGAATTGGTTGCAACAGGAGGCAAACGGAAAACCTTATACACTTGGAGCATTCAAAGAAGAAGGAATATTATAACTCAATCGGTTTAACTATTCGTTATTATTTCAATGTTATCGGTTTAGTTTAAGCGTATATATACGCTATTAAACTGATAAACCTCTGATGTAAGGTTTATTTAAACTGGTTTAAACCTTTAAACCGATGAAACTATATAAATACAATTTAGATAAAAGCAGTAAGAAGTTTGTTTGCCCGAAATGCAATAAACGAACCTTTGTTAAATACATAGAAACAGAAACAGGAAACTACTTAAACGATGAATTTGGACGGTGTGACCGTGAAACAAGTTGCAGTTATCATAGCACCGTGAAAGGCGAAACTAATAACTCGTTTGAAGTAAAATACATTGCGCCGTCTGAACCAAGTTTTCACAATTTAGAATTAGTTGATAAAAGTATGAACGATTATTTAAACAATAATTTTATTCAATTTTTGAAAACAATATTTACTAATGAAGAGGTTAAAAAAGTAACAAATAAATACTTACTAGGAACGTCAAAGTTTTGGAACGGTGCAACTGTGTTTTGGCAAATTGATGATAAAGAACTTGTTCACGCTGGTAAAGTTTTACATTACGTTTCAGATACAGGAAAACGTTATAAAACAAAAGAGGGTAAAGGTTTAATAAATTGGGTGCATAGTATTTTAAAACTGAAAGACTTTACCCTTCATCAATCTTTATTTGGTTTGCACTTGATTAATGAAACGAACCAAAAGACGGTTGCAATAGTTGAGAGCGAAAAAACAGCCGTCATAATGAGTGTATTTAAACCCGAATATGTTTGGTTGTCAACAGGAGGTAAAGGGTTTCTAAAATACAATATGCTATTGCCAATAAAACAATTTAAGATTGTTGCATTTCCTGATAAGGGAGAATATAAGGACTGGTTAAATAAAGCAGTTGAATTAAACAAATTTGGTTTTAAAATAGATGTAAACGATTGGCTTGAAAATTCCAGATATGAGAACGGAATAGATTTAGCAGATGTTTATATTGATTCTTTAAATTTTGAATCTGAAGTTGATTAAGGGTAAAAGAGAACAGCCAGTTTTGATTTAGAAAACCATTGCAATAAAACCTAAAAATCATTGCAATGGCATTGCAATGCCATTGCAATTGTCTCGCAACGCCCATAGAATAAAGGGTTTCATAATCATAATTAATTGAAGGCATATTGCAATGGCGTTCCAATAGCATTGCAATTATTTGTTCAATCCAATTTTAGTTTGATTAATTAATTTCTTTTAATTTAGTATTTTCTTGTTTCAATTTAGAGTTTTCTTCTTCAAGTGTAACAATATATTTTTTCATTGTTTCAAATGTATACTGATTAAAGTCATTGGGTGCATTATCATTGTTTATAATATATATACCATCATTTGGTTCGTACACTTCTTCAAGTTTAACATTTAGTTCTTTAGCAATCTTATTCCATTCTTTTTTTGAAATTTTTGTAATTCCATTTTCTCTACGATTATAATTAGATGCATCAAGTCCAATTTTAAATGCGAAATCGGCTTGCGTTAAGCCTTTTTCCTTTCTAATATCTATTAGTTTTTGCTTTATCATTATTGCAATTTTTTACGAAAATAACATTTATGATGTAAATAGCATAAATATTGCTCAAAATAGCATTTTTAATTTGAAAATAAACCTACAAATTTGAGAAACCAAAACAGATAACAACTTTGAAATAATTAATGGTTTAAAGAATATGAAAAAAGTAATTGTATCATTGTTTTTGATAGTGGTTTTCATAATTTCTTGTAAATCAAAAAGTATTAAAGAAAGACCATTGGGTAAAGCTGTAGAAAGAGAAGTTGATTACATACCTTATTATTTGGAAGTTCATAAAGCAGATAGCTTGTATCTTATAAATGATTTTGAAAAAAGTTATAAATTATTAGATAGTTTATTTAAAATTTATAAACCTTTAAATACTGATACCTATGTTGAATATGGTATATATGTAAATTCAGCAGTAATGTCAGGGAATATTGAAAATATTGAAGAAAAAGTTAGGTATGGGTATTCAAATTTTGGTGCAATAACACCAAGACATAGAGATTGGATAGCAATTGATAATAAGGTTTTCATGGCAGCTAAACTAGCTAAAGTTGAACTTGATAAATTAATAAAAGATTACCAAGGAAAGCTAAATCTTGATTTGAGAAAATCTTTGGTAAAAATGTATAATGATGACCAAAATGTTCGTAATGGTAAAAATAGCAGTACTGAGTTACAGGAATTTGTTGATGATATTAATAAAATAAAATTAGATTCCATTTTTTATAAGTATAGTTATCCTGGTAACTCTTTGATTGGTACGAATAATGCTTTTCATGAAATTTCAGATTATGTTAAGATTGATTTTTTCTTTTTACATCAACCTAACGAATTTAAAGATAAGTATTTGCCAATAATTTTAGACAATCTAAAAAAAGGAAATTGTGAACCAGATGTATATGCAATTATTTATGACAGAAAAATGATAGAATTAGGGAATAAGCAGTATTATGGGTCATATACTTGCCCTGATGGTAATGTCTGCCCATTATCTAATGTAATAAAAATTGATTCTATAAGAAAATCTATTGGTCTTCCAAGTATACAATATGATAACTGGAGATTGGAAAAGTTTACAACTAATTAAATAGTAATTTTTAAATAATTAAATATGAAAACGTTAAAATCGATGAAAGATTTTGTTAAAGGAGTTTCTCCTCTAACTAAAAATCAACTTAACAATGTAATTGGCGGAAATGACATCAGGTATGATGTGTCTTGCGACCGCGCGAGTGGTTGTGATGACCGTGACGAAATGCACAATGACTATAATCCAACAACTGGACTATGGTCAGGATGGTATCTATTCAAAAGAAGGTTAACTCTTTCTGACTGCTAAATTATTAAGGTTAATAAAAAAGTAAAGAGACTGTTTAAAATCAATAGTCTCTTTTTCTTTTTTAATCGAAAAATAAATTAAAATCTATGATATTTATCCTCAGTAATAATAATGACACTTCAACTAAATATGTTATTGAATGGCTTAATTTCTTAAAAAAGGATTGGTTATGCATTAATGCTCAAGATAATGTTGAAATTGAGTTTTGTGGAGATGAAATTATTTTAAAAACAGTATCATTTTCAATTAAATTATCTGAAATAAAAGGGTTTTGGTATAGGAGAGGTTATCTAAGTGTAAATAATGATTTTATCACTCAAATTAATCAATTTGACAGTTTGCAATCAGAAGAATTAAATTATTTGATACAATTTATATATTATAAATTGACAAAAATAAAGAATATTAACTCTATAGCAAATTCTGATGTTAATAAATTAATTGTTAACGATATTGCCAAAGAATTAGGCATTTTAACCCCAAGAGATTTGTTGTTTTCTAATGCTAATGATTTAAAAAGTGAATTGAAGAAAGATAGCACTTCATATATTACAAAGGTTATTAGTGGTCGATGTATGCAAAATTTTGAAGATTTTACAATTTTTAATTACACTAATTTAGTTGAAATTGATAAAATAAAAACTGAAACTTTTTTTCCTTCTTTAATTCAAAATTATATTGATAAAAAATATGAATTAAGAATATTTTATTTAGACGGAGACTTTTACACTATGGCGATTTTTTCCCAAAATGATAATAAAACAAATATTGATTTTAGAAATTACAACTACGACAGACCTAATAGAACAGTACCTTTTAAGTTGCCTAAAGAAATCGAAAGCAGTTTAAATTTATTAATGAAAAAACTTGACTTAAATTGTGGTTCTATTGATATGGTAGTGACGCCAAAAAACGAATATGTATTTTTAGAAGTTAATCCAATTGGACAATTTGGAATGATTTCCTATCCTTGTAATTATAATTTAGAAAAAAAAATAGCGGAATATTTATGAAATTAGATGAAATTAAGAAATTCATAGAAGATAATAAAGATAAATTACCATTATCTTACAACAACATTGTTATACAAAAGACAGGTAATGATATTATTTTAAATGAAACTAAGCTTCTGAAGAGGAAGTTTATGGTTAATAATTTTAACAAAGCAATAAGCCGTTTTTAATAAATCAAATTATGGATGTAAATTTATTTTTTAAAATGTTTGCTAATTGCATTATTACTAGAGGAAAAAACAGAAGTATTATTTTGGATTTGCAGCGAGAAAAATTTTTAGAAATACCCGACACAATGCAAGAGGTTATCGAAGAGTTTGAGAGTAAAAAAAATATTGGCGAAATATATAATTTATATGGGATTGAAAATAGGGCGATTATTGATGAATATTTAAATTTTTTAATTGATAATGAGTTTGGTTTTATAACAGATTTTGATGAATTTGATTTATTTATTAAAATGGATAACAGCTTTGAAATTCCTTCTTGCATAAGTAATTGCATCATAGAAATTTCAAATAAAACCATCGACAAGTTTGAAAGTTCGATGAAAAGTTTAGAGAAATTATTTTGTAAAAACATTCAGCTTGTCTGTTATGAAGAAATTAATCTTGAGAAATTAAAAAGAATTTTAGAAATTACTAAATCTTTCAATTTTTCAACTGAATTAATACTAAAATATTCTGACCAAGTATTTAATTTTATACCAGAAATTAATAAATATAATTTCCAAATTACAAAATTAACTCTTCATAGCGCTTTAAGAAAATACACAAAAATTGAAATTAGTACATTTGATGTTGATTTTATTGATTACGAATTGAAAAGTTTTAAAAGCTGTGGAGTAATCGATGCCAAATACTTTAATGTTAATAAAAATAAAGTGCTTGAATCAATGAATTATAATTCATGCCTAAATAAAAAAATTTCCATTGACAAAGATGGCAATATCAAAAACTGCCCATCAATGATAGAAAGTTTTGGTAACATACAAGAAACTACACTTGAAGAGGCATTAAATCAACCAAATTTTAAAAAATATTGGAATATAAATAAAGACCAAATTGATATTTGCAAAGATTGCGAGTTTAGACACATTTGCACCGATTGTAGAGCTTACATTGAAAGTCCTGAAGACAAGTATTCAAAGCCTTTAAAATGTGGCTATAACCCATATATAAATGAATGGGAAGACTGGAGTACTAACCCTTTAAAGCAAAAGACAATAGAATATTATGGTATGCAAGATTTAGTAAAAAAAGATGCTTAAAAAATTCCCGAATTACATACAATCAGACACAAAGGATTGCGGCGCTACTTGCTTGAAAATTATTGCAAAGCATTACGGAAAAGCTCTAAATATTCAAACTTTAAGGCAATTATCCGAAACTACCAGAAAAGGTAGCAGTTTAATGAATATTTCAGATGCAGCTGAAACAATTGGTTTTAAAACATTAGGAATTAAAATTAATTTGAATAAATTACTTGAAGCACCTTTGCCCTGCATTATTCATTGGAATAAAAATCATTATGTAATCTTATATAAAATAAAAAGAAATATATTTTATATTTCTGACCCGGCAATAGGATTAATAGAGTATTCTAAGGATGAATTTATCAAATTTTGGATAGGGAATAATGCAGACCAAACTACGGAAGAAGGAATCACACTATTACTTGAACCAACACCAAAATTCAATCAATCTGAATACGATAAAGAAGATAATAAATCATTCGGTTTCTCTCTACTGTTTAAATATTTGATACCATATAAATCTTTTGTAATTCAAATTGCAATAGGACTTTTAGCAGGTAGTTTGTTACAACTTATCTTTCCTTTTTTGACACAAAGTATTGTTGATGTTGGTATTCAAAATCAAAACATTCATTTTATTTATTTGATACTTTTTGCTCAATTATGTTTATTTTTTGGAAGTACAGCTTTGGAACTTATAAGAAGTTGGATTTTACTACACTTATCAACTCGAATTAATATATCTCTTATTTCTGATTTCTTTATCAAGTTAATGAATTTACCCATTTCATTTTTTGATGTTAGAATGACGGGGGATATAATGCAACGTATAAATGACCATCATAGAATAGAAAGAATACTAACAACTTCATCCTTGAGTGTATTATTTTCTGCAATAAATATGATTATAATGGGAGGCGTTCTTGCTTATTATAACTTAAAGATATTTGCCGTTTTTTTTATTGGTAGTGTGTTGTATTTCTTTTGGGTTACAATATTTTTAAAAAGACGTAAAGAGCTAGATTACAAACGATTTTCAGAAGTATCACAAGAACAAAGCAAAGTCATTGAACTCATCAATGGAATGCAAGAAATAAAACTCCACAACGCAGAAAAACAGAAACGTTGGGGTTGGGAATACATTCAAGCAAGATTGTTCAAAGTTTCAATGAAAGGTTTAGTACTTGAACAAACCCAAACAATAGGCTCTAATTTTATCAATGAACTAAAAAATATCATTATTATTTTTCTATCCGCCAAATTGGTAATTGATGGACAAATCACGCTCGGTATGATGATGGCAATTTCTAGTATTGTGGGTAGTTTAAATGCTCCAGTATTGCAATTAATAGGGTTTATTCGTGAGGCTCAAGATGCAAAAATATCACTGGCTCGATTATCTGAAATTCACGAAAAAGAAGATGAAATCCAACAAGAACATAACCAAGCTCACGAAATACCAATGAATAGTGATATTATCGTTAAAGATTTATCGTTTAGGTATCTAGGTTCTGATACAATGGTTTTAGAAGATTTAAACCTCACTATTCCAACAAATAAAATAACCGCAATAGTAGGCACAAGTGGGAGCGGTAAAACTACCCTAATGAAATTGCTTTTGAAGTTCTACGAACCCATAAAAGGTGAAATTTCAGTAGGTAAAACACAACTCAAAACAATTGCTCAAAAAACTTGGAGAAGTCATTTAGGATGTGTAATGCAGGAAGGATATATTTTTAGTGATACCATTGCAAATAACATAGCCATTGGGGTAGATATAATTGATAAAGAACGACTAGTCTATGCATCTGATGTAGCCAATATCAAAGAATTTATAGAGGATTATCCATTAGGTTATAATACCAAAATCGGAATGGAAGGTGTTGGTATGAGTACAGGGCAAAAGCAACGATTGCTTATTGCAAGAGCAGTTTACAAAAACCCTGAAATGTTATTCTTTGACGAGGCTACCTCTTCCCTAGATGCCAATAATGAAAAAGAGATTATGCGAAAATTAGATGTGTTTTTTAAAAATAAAACTGTCGTGGTGATTGCTCATAGATTAAGTACCGTTATGAATGCTGACCAAATTGTAGTTTTAGAAAAAGGTAAAATTGTGGAAATTGGAAATCATAAAGAACTCGTTAATTTAAAGGGCAATTATTTTAAACTAGTTAAAAATCAATTGCAATTAGGAAGTTAACCAATGGAAGATAAAAACACATCATTTGAACTAAGAAGCGAAGAAGTGCAAGAAATACTTACGCGTGTCCCTCATTGGCTAATTCGTTGGGGTTCTATAGTCGTTTTAAGTATTTTATTGATGCTTTTTTTCGTTTCTTGGTTAGTTGAATACCCTGATTTGATTTCAACACAAATTGTAATCACAACCAACACCCCACCTGAAAAATTAATTGCAAAAACTTCTGGGAAGATTGAAGTAATACTTATTTCAGATAAAACCGTAATTACAAAGAACACCCCCATTGCAGTAATAGAAAATACTGCTAATTACAAAGATGTTTTTTTATTAAAAAGTATTACAGATACTATTAATATTGAAAAAAACAGCTTCCCATTTGACAAATTACAATCGGCTCAATTAGGAGAAGTTGAAAGTTCTTTTGCAGTTTTTCAAAAAGAGTATTCTGTAGATGAATTAAACAAAAAATTACAACCTTACAAAGTTGAAGGAAAAGCACAAAATATGGAGGCGGTTCAGCTACGAGAAAGATTGAATTTACTTGAATCCCAAAAAAGTATCAATGTAGGAGAACTTGAATTACAAAAAAGTGATTTAGACAGGTATGAAACACTTTATAAAAAAGGAATTATTGCTTCACAGGAATTAGAAAAACACAAACTAACTTATTTACAATCTGAAAAGGCATATAAAAGTTTATTAAGTTCTATATCATCATTAAAGTCTTCGGTAAACGACTTAAATAGAAATAGCAAAACAACACAAATCAATGAGAGTAAAGAAAATGTAAACCTAGAGCGAAATGTTATTCAATCATTCTATCAATTAAAAAAAACCATTAAAGACTGGGAACTTAATTATGTTTTACGTTCATCAATTGATGGAAAAGTATCTTACTTACAACTTTGGGCAGAAAATCAGTCTGTAACTACTGGTGATAATATATTTACTGTTATTCCAAGTAATGAAAACGGCTATATTGGAAAAGTTAAAGCACCCGCTCAAAATTCAGGTAAAATTAAAGTTGGACAAACTGTAAATATTCGATTGGCAAACTATCCCGATAGAGAGTTTGGAATAGTAAAGGGGTTAGTTAAAGCCATTTCTTTAACACCTGATAGAGATGGAAATTTATTGATTGACATTTCTTTGCCAAATGGTCTTCAAACCTCGTATAAAAAACAGATTGCTTTCCAACAAGAAATGACTGGCTCTGCTGATATTGTAACACAGAATTTGCGATTGATTGAACGTTTGTTATATCAGTTTAGGGATGTTTTTAAAAGATAACTTCTGCATTGGCTGTCTATCCCTTTTTTCAAATACCACAATTAAAAGCCTTCTATTTGAGGGCTTTTTTTAAATGTATCAATACTAGCATCATCCTTAAAAAGATTTATTCCAACAATAGTCTATTTATACAAGACAGAAAAAGAAGCTGATAGAAAAAAGAAAGGTTTTAATCTTCATCTTACAACTTTCGTTGACTAAATGTTGACTAAAACCTTTGTGAGGCACTGTTTTTAGGCAGTCTTGGTGGGCGATGAGGGATTCGAACCCCCGACCCTCTCGGTGTAAACGAGATGCTCTGAACCAACTGAGCTAATCGCCCTTAATGCGAGTGCAAATATAGACTACTTTTTTGATATTGCAAACATATTTGAAAAAAAATTATAAAATTTCTGCAACTACAAATGTGCTTCCGCCAATATAAATAAAGTCATTACTACTGGCATTTTCCTTAGCAGCCTGATAAGCATTTGATACTGAAATATATGTTTTGCCAATAAGATTGAATTCAGCCGCTTTTTCTTTTAAAACAGTTTCATCCAAACCTCTAAAATTATTTGGCTTGCAAAAATAATAAATAGCATTTTCAGGAAATAAAGGCAGGATTTCATCTAAGTTTTTGTCATTGACTAATCCTAAAACAATATGTAAATGCTCGTATTTCTCTTTTTTCAACTGATTTAAGACTATTTTCAATCCGTGCGCATTATGGGCGGTGTCACAAATAATTTTTGGATTTTCTCCAAGTTGTTGCCATCTGCCTTGTAATCCGGTGTTTTTAATCACGTTCAAAAAGCCTTTTTTAATTTCAGTTGCTGAAACGCAAATCTGCTTTTTATCCTGCAACACTTTTAATGTTTGCAAAACCGTTTTCTTATTCTGAATTTGATAATCACCAAGTAAAACTGAAGGATACGTTTCTCCAACCAAATCGGAAGCAAAATATATTTCAGATTGCGTTTCATTGGCTTTAGCCATAAATACAGGCTTGGTTTCTGCAACATATTCGCCAATAACAACAGGAATATTTGGTTTGATAATGCCTGCTTTTTCAAAAGCAATTAATTCTAACTTATTCCCAAGGAATTGCGTGTGGTCTAACCCAATATTGGTAATAACCGAAACCAATGGCGTAACGATATTCGTCGAATCCAATCGTCCGCCCATTCCGACTTCAATAATATTGATATCTGTTTCTTCTTTGACAAAATATTCAAATGCCAATCCAACGCTCATTTCAAAAAAACTCAATTCATTGGCTTCAAAAAAGGATTTGTTTTTGTTTATAAACTCGCAAACATAATTTTCTGAAATTGGTGTTCCGTTGATGGCAATTCGCTCGCGAAAATCTTTTAAATGTGGCGAAGTATATAAACCCACTTTGTATCCGGCTTCCTGTAAAACGGATGCCAAAATATGAGAAGTTGAGCCTTTTCCATTGGTTCCGGCGACGTGAATGCATTTCAAATGACGCTCAGGATTTCCTAAATGATTGGCTAGCAAAACAGTATTGGTAATGTCCTTTCTATACGCTGTGGCGCCTTGTGTTTGATACATCGGCAATTTGTTAAACATCCAATCAAGCGTTTCTTTGTAGTTCATAATTTTAGGAAAAAAATTGGCCGGCAATATACTTTTATACGTTTTTTTTCGTTTATATTGTGATGCGAATTCGGAAACACAAAATTGAAATTATTTTCAGAATTAATCGCCATAAATCACATAAATATGATAAGCACTTTTTTACAATTACAGGCTGATACTTTAGCTCAGGCAATTCCCACAGTAAATGAAGCAAATGCTGCTTTAACAAATGAAGTTTCGGTTTTGGAATTTATTTTCAAAGGAGGTTTATTCCTTATCCCAATTGCCATTTTGTTATTTTATACCATTTATCTTGTTTTTGAGCGCTATTTGTATATCCATAAAGCAGCTAAAATTGACAATCATTTAATGAAAGATATCCGCAATCATTTGAATAATGCCAATATTGAAATGGCGGTTTCTTCTGCGGAAAGAACTGGAAATGCCCAGGGCGCCATCATAAAAGAAGGTGTGCTGACCATTGGAAGACATATTGGAGAAATCGAAGGAAACATGGAGCGTGCTGCCAATATCGAAATTGGCTATATGGAAAAGAAACTGGGGCAATTAGGTCTGATTGCCGGTATTGCACCAACGCTTGGATTTATCGGAACTATTTCGGGAGTTATTAAAATTTTCTATAGTATTTCAGTTACTGAAGACATTAGTATCGGAAACATCTCTGGTGGATTATATGAAAAAATGATTAGTAGTGGAGCCGGTTTGATAGTTGGTATTATTGCCTACAGCGCTTATCACTTATTCAATGGAAAAATTGACGCATTTTCATTATCGATTCAAAAACAAGTATTAGAATTTGTAAATATAATTCAACGACCAAATGGCCATAAAGCGAAATAAACGATTTCACGCAGAAGTCGCCACATCTTCGTTGAGCGACATTATGTTTTTCCTGTTGTTGTTTTTCTTAATCATCTCGACCTTGTCAAATCCAAATGTTATCCGAATGACATTGCCAAAATCGAAAACGAATGAAAAGACAAACAAGCAACTTATTACGTTATCTGTAACCGAAGAAAAAAGGTTTTTCATTGATAAAGAAGAAGTGCTTTTGGATCAATTGGAAGCCAGATTACTTGAATTAATGGGTCCGGAAAAGCAACAAACGGTAATCATTAGAATTCCGGCTACATTGCAGGTTCAAGACTTGGTTGATGTATTGCAAATCGGAGTAAAAAACAAACTTAAGTTTGTCATTGCTACGAGTCCAAAATAAGATTTATTAAAATTAAATAGTTTAGCATATGAAACTGAAAACTTTACTGTTGATGGCATTTACAACGGCATCAACTTTTGCACAAGAAACTGAATTCAAATTTTCAAAAGACGGATTGACCGATTTTATTGTTACCACTTATGATGCTTCTGCCAAAGACACTTATATCAGGACAGTAGCATGGGTAAAAGAGAATGCCAAGAAAAACTTTGTGGTAGTTTCTTCTGTCGAAAATGAGAAACTTACCATCGAAGGCACAAAAGAGAATTTTCTTTGCAGTAAAGCTGGAGGAACAAATGTTTGTACTTCGGGGACATTTATCATTGAAATCAATTTTAAAGATGGGAAATACAAATTTGCTGTGCTTGGCCTGACTGAAAAAGCTAATAATTCAGCTAATACTATTGTTCACAATCTGGATGATTTTTCAGAGTATTATGATAAAGATGGAACATTGAAAAAGTATAAAGATGATGTGCCTGCGGCCTATGAATCACTTTTCAATGATTTGAATAAAAGCCTGATTTCCTTTATGGATAAAAAGAAGAAAGCCGAAAACTGGTAAACTTTCTTAATATTATTTAAAACAAAAATCCCATTCATTCGAATGGGATTTTTTATTTTTAGTTCAGACTGAAAGTATAAATTATCTTTCCGACTTGAGTTTCTGGTGCATTGCTATCGGCTTGCCATTTTGTATTCATTGCAGCAATTTTGGCTTGGTCAAGCAAACATCTTGCTGTGTTGGTTGTTCCCTGAACTCCGGCAGTAACACTTACAGTATTTCCGTTTCTGTCTACCGAAACCTGAACAGCAACTCTTCCTTGTTCCTGGCAGGTATAATCAGGTGCAGGTTTGCTTAATGCCTTTCTGTTTCCTAAAGAATATCCCGAACCGCTTCCGTTTCCACCACCGTTTCCGCTTCCACTTCCTGAACCTGTTCCCGAACCGCTTCCTGTTCCGTTACCCGAACCGTTTCCGCCACCAGAACCTGTTCCGCTTCCGTTGCCATAATAACCGCCAGAGTTTAGATTCCCGTTTGCGCTGCCTTTGTTTCCGCCTTTGGTATCATTTCCATCGCCACCTTTGTTGCCAAGTATACTTGATAAAGCATCATCAGCATTTTTCGAAACCTTTGGTTTTACAATCACAGGTTTTATGTCTTTTTTGACAGGAACGGGTTTGGTTTTAACGTCAGTCTTTTTAGGCACAACAACATCATTGACATCGGAGTTATCATCTGAAATAATGTTTTCATCTGGAGTCGGTGCCGTTGCAGCTTTGACCTGGTCTTTTACATTTAGGACTTCGCTTTTATAGTTATCGCCCATACCAAAATCGCTATCGCCAAAGTTCATCTCGATACCGCCACCGCCACCGCCGCCCATGATTTTCATGTCTGCAGGAGGCCAAAAACGTAATAAGAAAAGTAGCAGAATCAACAAAGCATACACTACTGTTGTAATGGCTAACGATTTTTTGTCATCTTCAGTTAATTGAAAACTCATAGCTTTTTCTTTTGTTCGTTAATTATAGATATAACGCTTAAAAATACAAATTATTGTGCAATATCAACAGATATTTTCTACTAAACTAATTGTTTCAGGGCAATTTCAAAAGCAGTTGCGCTGATATTTTTTTTGTCAGCATGCAAATCGTGTGCCTTTTCTAAAGCCTTTTTAATAGTTTCCGAAATGTCGTAGAAAATTGCTTCATCAGTCATTTGTACTTTTTTCTCCATGAAATAAGCAAAGACTCTTGCCATTCCGCAGTTTGAAATAAAATCTGGAATCAAACTTACTTTACTGTCTGTCTCTTCCATGATACTGCCAAAGAAAATTTCTTTATCAGCAAAAGGAACATTAGCACCACATGAAATTACTTCCAAACCATTGTTGATTAAGTTATCGATTTGATCTTTTGTTACCAAACGGGAAGCCGCACACGGTACAAAAATTTCAGCACCAAGTGTCCACACTTTTTCATTTATTTCAGCAAATGGTATCATGTTTTGGGCTACTAATTTGTTTCCGTCTTTATTTAAAAATAGTCTTTTGATTTCTTCAAATGTAAATCCTTCTTCTTTGATAACTCCGCCATCACGATCGATGATACCGACAATTTTGGCTCCCATTTCGGCAAGATAGAAGGCAGCAGCAGATCCCACATTTCCAAAACCTTGTACGATGGCTTTCTTGCCATGTACATCGCCGCCATAAATATGATAATAATGACGAACCGCTTCAGCAACGCCATACCCTGTAATCATATCGGCAATGGTATATTTGCGCAATACATCGGGAGAGAATTTCGGATTTTCAATCACTTTAATTACACCTTGACGCAATTGCCCGATTCGGTTTATTTTATCAGCTTCCGTTGGTTTGAAATGCCCGTTGAAAACGCCTTCCTGCGGATGCCACACACCACATTCTTCAGTGAATGGAATTACTTCATGAATCTCGTCAACGTTCAGATCGCCACCTGTGCCGTAGTAACTTTTTAATAACGGAGACACAGCTTTGTACCAACGTTTTAAAACGCCTTTTTTGCGTGGATCGTTTGGATCAAAGTTAATCCCTGATTTTGCACCGCCAATAGCAGGACCTGAAACAGAAAATTTAACTTCCATTGTTTTGGCTAAAGATAAAACTTCATTCATATCCAGCCCTTTTCTCATTCGGGTTCCACCGCCGGCAGCACCGCCACGAAGCGAATTGATTACTGTCCAGCCTTCGGCCTCAGTCTCGGAATCTTTCCAGTTGAATATTATTTCGGGAGTTTTATTTTCGAATTTTTTTAATAATTCCTTCATGTGTTGTTAGTTTGTGGCGCAAATATAGTAATTCAGAATCTTGGCGTGAATAAAATTAATGATATTAATTCTGAAATTGGCAATGCAATTGAGTGTTGCAAATTTTGAATTTGTTGTAATATTTCACCTAGTAAAACATAGTTTTAACACTTATATTTGACATTTATGTGTTATAATTGTTAAAAACCTATAGAGTTTTCAACATTCTGTCAACGGTAATGGGAAATTAATATATTTGCCAACTTATTAACTAACCAATCCTTATAGAAAATGAAAATTAAATTACTTTCGATAGCTTTTTTAGCTATCAGTAGTTTGTCATGGGCACAAAACAAGCAATCTGCTTGGGCCAGCACCAACAATAGAGCAGATGCCGTTGTTGTAGCGAACAAACAAACGCTTACGAATCTCCAATTATTTGCACTCGATGTTAACGCACTGCGACAATCGTTAACTAATGCACCACAACGATTTACATCAGGTAAATCAAATGTAATTGTGTCGTTTCCCAATGCAAATGGACAATTAGAGCGATTCCGAATTAAAGAATCGTCAAATATGGATCCGGCTTTAGCGGCACGTTATCCTGAAATTAAATCTTATATCGGACAAGGAGAAGATACTCCTGGCTCAACGATATATTTCAGTTTGTCTCCGTTAGGATTGCAAACTATGGTTATCAGAGCTGACCAATCGGCAGAATTTATCGAGCCATACACTACTGATTTAGCAACTTATGCTGTATACAAAAAAGCTGACAAAGCAGCTTCGTTGACACGTTTTGAGTGTAGAGTAATTGCTCAAGCGCAAACGGATTTAACAGCAAGTGGTATTACTGCACGTCCAAATGCGGACGATGCTACATTGAGAACTTATCGTTTGGCGATGTCAGTTACAGGTGAATACACCGCTTATTTTGGTGGAACTAAAGCATTAGCTTTGGCAGCTATCAATAATACTATGACTCGTGTAAATGGCGTTTTCGAAAAGGATTTTTCGGCAAGAATGGTTTTGATTGCCAATACTGATAGTGTAATTTATACCAGCGCTTCAACTGATCCTTATTCACCAGCTTCTGGTTTAGATAACTGGAATTTGCAATTGATGAATACTTTGGTATCTGTGATTGGAAATGCTAATTTTGATGTCGGTCATCTTTTCGGAGCAACAGGTGGAGGAGGAAATGCAGGTTGCATAGGATGCGTATGTAGTAATGATACCAGCACATCAGTTTCCGGTGGAATTACTTCACCAAACAATTATAAAGGAAGTGGTTATACTTCGCCAAACGATGGTGTTCCATCAGGCGATAATTTTGATATTGATTATGTGGCTCACGAAATGGGTCATCAATTTGGTGCCAACCATACTTTTACGCACAGTAATGAAGGAACCGGAGTTCAAATGGAACCAGGTTCTGGATCAACAATTATGGGTTACGCTGGTATTACTGATTTAGATATACAGGCACATTCTGATCCTTATTTCCATTCGGTAAGTGTTCAACAAGTTACCAATTTTATTAAAACAACCACTTGTCAGACTAACACTGCAACAGGAAATTCAATCCCAACTGCTAATGCTGGTTTGGATTATACTATTCCGAAAAGCACGCCGTTTATGTTAACAGGAAGTGCTACAGATGCTAATGGTGATACATTAACTTATTGCTGGGAACAATTCAATTCACAAAGTACGGCAGCCGCACCAAGCGCGACTAAAACAACTGGTGTAAACTATCGTTCTTATAGCCCGACGACTTCTCCAACAAGATATTTTCCGAAAATGTCATCAGTATTGACTGGAGCTACAACTACCGCCGGAAGTGAAATTACGGTTGAGGCCTTATCTTCAGTAGCCCGTACTTTAAACTTCAGAATGACGGTGCGTGATAACAGAGCTGGTGGCGCAGGAAACAATAGTGATGATACAGTTATTACGGTAAATGCTACTGCTGGTCCGTTTAGTGTAACGGCACCAAATACTGCAGTTTCTTATGTTGGAGGCAGCACACAAACAGTTACCTGGGCCGTTGCTGGTACAACAGCAAATGGTGTAAACTGTGCGAATGTTGATATTTTAATTTCAACAAATGCAGGAACTACCTGGACAACTTTGTTAGCTGCTACGCCAAATGATGGAACACAAGCGGTTACTATTCCAAATACAGCTGGAACAACTAACAGAATTATGGTAAAAGGAACTAATCACGTTTTCTTTGATGTGTCGAATGCTAACTTTACGATTACTGCGGGTTCTTCTGATACGACAGCACCAACTGCTCCAACAAGCTTGACAGCTTCCGGAATGACACAAACTACAACCAATTTATCATGGACAGCTTCAACTGATAATGTTGGAGTGACAGGATATGATGTGTATCAAGGTGCTACTTTAAAAGGTTCGACTACAACAGCTACAACTTTTGCTGTAACTGGATTAACAGCTTCAACCGCTTATGCATTTACTGTAAAAGCAAAAGATTTAGCTGGGAATATTTCAGCAGCAAGTAATACGGCTAACGTTACTACTTTAGCTGCAGATACTACTGCTCCTAGTGCTCCGACAACTTTAACAGCTTCGGGAACAACTTATAATGCTACCAACTTATCCTGGACAGCTTCTACAGATAATGTTGCGGTAACGGGTTATGACATTTACCAAGGCGCTACTTTAAAAGGCTCGACTACGACTGCTACAACTTTTGCTGTAACTGGATTAATAGCTTCAACTGCTTATGCATTTACTGTAAAAGCAAAAGATGCAGCAGGTAACGTTTCAGCAGCAAGTAATACAGCAAACGTAACTACTCCGGCGGCGCCAATTTCTTATTGTGCTTCACAAGGAAACAGTACTGCTGATGAAAGAATAGGGAAAGTTGTTTTCGGAACAATTAACAATACATCAACAGGAACTGCTGGTTATGAAGATTTCACAGCTCAATCAACTGCTGCAACAAGAGGAACTGATTATACGATCACAGTAACTCCGGCTTGGACAAGTAGTGTTTATCCAGAAGGATATGCTGTATTTATTGATTACAACCAAAATGGTTTGTTTACAGATGCTGGTGAAACTGTTTGGAGCAATGCTGCTTCTACAACTACTCCGGTTTCAGGTTCTATTACTATTCCGGCTACGGCTGCTTTGGGTAATACAAGAATGAGAGTTTCAATGAAATATAACGCTGTACCAACTTCATGTGAGGCATTCTCTTATGGGCAAGTAGAGGATTATACAGTAAACATTCAGGCCGCTGCAGCGGATACAACAGCTCCAACAGCTCCAACAAGCTTGGCAGCTTCAGGAACTACTCAAACTACAACTGATTTATCATGGACAGCTTCTACAGATAATGTTGCAGTAACTGGATATGATGTGTATAAAGATGGCGCTTTGTTGGGTTCAACCACTACGGCTACAACTTATGCTGTAACTGGATTGACAGCTTCAACTGCTTATGCATTCACAGTAAAAGCAAAAGATGCTGCAGGAAATGTTTCAGCAGTTAGTAATACAGCAAATGTTACAACTTCAGCTGCAGCAGATACAACCGCGCCAACTGCTCCAACAAGTTTAACAGCTTCTGGAACTACGCAAACAACAACTGATTTGTCCTGGACAGCTTCAACAGATAATGTTGCCGTGACTGGATATGATGTGTATAAAGATGGCGCTTTGTTAGGTTCAACCACAACAGCGACTACTTATGCAGTAACTGGATTGACAGCTTCAACGGCTTATGCATTCACAGTAAAAGCAAAAGATGCTGCAGGAAATGTTTCAGCAGTTAGTAATACGGCAAACGTAACTACATCAGCTGCTCCCGATACAACAGCTCCAAGCGCTCCATCAAGCTTAACAGCTTCTGGAACTACGCAAACTACAACTGATTTGTCCTGGACAGCTTCAACAGATAATGTTGCAGTAACTGGATATGATGTGTATAAAGATGGCGCTTTATTGGGTTCAACTACAACAGCGACTACTTATGCAGTAACTGGATTGACAGCTTCAACAGCTTATGCGTTTACAGTAAAAGCAAAAGATGCTGCAGGAAATGTTTCAGCAGTTAGTAATACGGCTAACGTTACAACTTTGGCAAATTCATCTAACGCAACTGATTTAATGTTCACTGAATATATTGAAGGTTCTTCTAATAATAAAGCGTTAGAGATTGGTAACAATACTGGTGCTGCGGTAAGCTTGTCTATTTATACAGTTAAGAAACAAACAAACGGTGCGGGTACATGGAGTACAGGTATTGCATTGACTGGAACATTGAACAACGGAGCTAAATTTGTTTTGGTAAACAGCTCTATAAACATTGCCTGTTACACTGCAGCTAGTGCTAATGTTTCAACTGCAGGAAATGAATTGACATTTAATGGTAACGATGCTGTAGGTTTATTCAAAAATGGTGTTTTGATTGACATCATCGGAACATTTGATGGCGGAACAGCAAACTTTGCTATTGATGTTACTTTAAGAAGAAAGTCTGCGGTTTTATCTCCAAACACAACTTTCAATTTAGCTGGTGAATGGGATTCTTTTGCAACAGATACTTGCGGTGGTTTGAACAACCGTCCAACTGATGCTAGTACTAATCTGAATAACATCAAATTGTATCCAAATCCGGTGAAAGGTGATTTCCTGAATGTTTCAGATTCAGAAAATGCTACTTACAGAATTTTAAATACTCTGGGACAACAAGTTGCTAAAGGTGCAGTTCAAAATGGTGTAATTGCCGTTTCTGGATTGAACTCAAATATCTATTTGTTAGAACTTGAAGTAAATGGTCAAACCGTTGTAAAACGCTTTATCAAAGAATAATTTCAAAGTTTATAGAAACTAAAACGCCACTCATTGAGTGGCGTTTTTTATTTTAATTCGAATAAACAATTCCCGCAGAATGATCGTGTTTTGCTCCAGTAACACTTACCAATACATTAATCTCATTCCGGAGTTTTAAAACGCCAAGCAAGGCAAAAATCAAAGCTTCCTTAAACTCGATAGTTTTTTTATCGGGAATGATTATTTCCAGTTGAGGTAAATGAAACTTCATGCGCTCTATTAAGAAATCATTATACGTTCCGCCACCAGTAGCCAAAAGTTTCCCTTTTTTATTAGGCAAAGCCACAGCTGTTTGTTGGGTAATGTGCTCTGTAAAAGTGTGCGTTTTGTCTTCGATTGCGATATTGTATCGTTCAATCAATGGCAAAACAGTTTCTTTTACAAATTCAAATCCGAGTGATTTTGGAAACGGTTTTTTGTAATAATCCAACGCATTTAATTCATTCAGCAAATCAGTATTTAGTTTTCCCGATTTTGAAATGGTGCCTTTATCGTCATAATCGAATCCAAGTTGATTCGCATAAAAATTCAGAACAGTATTTACCGGAGAAATATCAAAGGCAATTCGGCAGCCATTTTGTTCAAATGAAACATTCGAAAAGCCACCCAAATTCAAACAATAATCATAATCAGAAAACAAAATCCGGTCACCAATCGGAACCAAAGGCGCGCCTTGTCCACCAAGCTGAACATCCTGCACTCTGAAATCGCAAACTACAGTTTGATTAATTAGTTTTGCTATTTCGGGAAGATTTCCAATTTGAAGTGTAAATCCGTTTTGTGGCTGATGCAGAATCGTATGGCCGTGAGAACAAACAGCGTCGAGGTTTTTTAGATTGTGTTTTTCGATAAAAGATTTGATAACATTCGCCAACAGCACAGTGTAATCTTGACTGAGTTGTTGCAATTCAGTTTCCGAAAAATCGACAGCAGTTTTTAATTTATTCAGCCAATCATTCTGATAGGAAACAGTTTCGGTTTCAAGAATATTAAAATCCCATTTACCATCAACTATCGAAAAATGAATATGCGCCAAATCGATGCCGTCAAGCGAAGTGCCAGACATTACTCCGATTACATTATAAGTTTCTTTGTGCATTGGCTAAATTTACGAAAACGTTTGAAATTTTAACTTTATTATCATACTTTTGGACACCAAAATTAAAGAATAGAAACACATAATCTTCACAACTATGGATTTTAATTTAACCGAAGAACAGATAATGATTCAACAAGCAGCGAGAGATTTTGCTCAGGCTGAATTATTACCTGGCGTAATTGAAAGAGACGAGCATTCCAAATTCCCAAAAGAACAGGTAAAAATGATGGCGGAATTAGGGTTCTTGGGAATGATGGTTGACCCAAAATACGGTGGTGCCGGATTAGATAGTGTTTCTTATGTTTTGGCGATGACCGAAATTGCTAAAGTTGATGCTTCGGCAGCGGTTATTATGTCGGTTAACAATTCTTTGGTTTGTGCCGGAATGGAAAAATATTGTTCAGAAGAACAAAAAATGAAATACTTAGTGCCTTTGGCAAAAGGAGAAGTTATCGGAGCATTTTGCCTGTCAGAACCGGAAGCTGGAAGTGATGCGACTTCGCAAAAAACGACTGCCGAAGATAAAGGCGATTACTATTTGTTAAACGGAACGAAGAACTGGATTACCAACGGAGCAACTGCTTCAACTTATTTGGTAATTGCCCAGACTGATGTTGAAAAGAAACACAAAGGAATCAATGCTTTTATAGTAGAAAAAGGTTGGGCCGGATTTGAAATTGGACCAAAAGAAAAGAAGATGGGAATCCGCGGAAGCGATACGCATTCATTGATGTTTAGTGATGTTAAAGTACCAAAAGAAAACAGAATTGGTGCCGATGGTTTTGGTTTCAACTTCGCTATGAATGTATTGAACGGAGGAAGAATCGGGATTGCATCACAAGCATTGGGAATTGCGACCGGCGCTTATGAATTGGCATTGAAATATTCTCACGAGAGAAAAGCATTTGGAAAAGAAATTTTCAAACACCAGGCGATTGCATTCAAATTGGCGGATATGTTTGTCAAAATTACTGCGGCGAAACTTTTGATTATGAAAGCCGCCAGCGAAAAAGATGAAGGAAAAGACATTGCACATTCGGGTTCAATGGCAAAATTATATGCTTCGGAAATTGCTTTGGAAGTAGCAAACGAGGCAGTTCAAATTCATGGCGGAAACGGTTATGTTGCCGAATACCATGTAGAGCGCATGATGCGTGATTCTAAAATCACTCAGATTTATGAAGGAACTTCAGAAATTCAAAGAATTGTAATTTCCCGTGGATTGGTATAATTTTTTTTCTTATATTTGAGAAGAATAATTCTTAAAATTTAAAATTAATAATCACTAAACCCTTTCAGCAACGAAAGGGTTTTTTGATTTAATAAATTCTGAAAACCTATACTGCTTTTTTACCAGACCGGTTTTGTTTTTTTTGACTAAATTTGGAATAATTTCTAACACAAACGATTATGGGAAAAGCAGGGTTTTTTATATTACTTTTTGCAACCTCGTTTTCGGTTTTTGCACAAAATAAAATTGATGCCAAAAAAGTAGAAATTGGATTAGAATTCGAAGTTTACCCTGTGGGATACATGATTGTTGGAACATCTAATATTTTTTTAAAAGATGATTTAGCTTTGAGATTTCGTGTTGGAGGGAATTTTGCAGACAGAGGTGATAAAAGCGGTTTCAATGATAGTGAAATTGCCAAAGGCTATGGAGCCAGCATTGGAATCGTAAAATATTTTCCGGTAAAAGGCGGAAAAATCATTGCGGGTTTTGCTACCGATTTTTGGTTTATGAAAACCGATTGGATTGATAATTCTGTGAAAGGAACCACTACGAATCTGGTTATTCAGCCTTGGATAAGTTCAGGGTATTTATTCGATTTTTCTAATAAATTTAATGCAGGGATTATTTTGGGTTTTGGTAGAGAAATCAACACTTTTAATAAAGGAGAACAAGTTGGACAAGGCTTTATGGGAAGCATTTCCGTTCAGACAAATTACAAATTAAACTAGTTTATGTACGACGAATTAAAATATTGGTATCTCCGCGATCACAAATTGTTTTGGACATTGAGCATGAATCAAATCAGACAATTGTGTATTATTACGGGTTTTAAAAAAGCTAAGAAAGGCGATATCATTTACTTTTCTTCTTCGGATGTGCCACGTGTTTTTTTACTCAAAAAAGGAAATATCAAAATTGTTTCCATCGATGAAGAAGGCAATGAAACCATCAAAGATATTATCGAAAAAGGCGACTTGTTTGGAGAACTCGAACTCGACAGCGACAGAAATTCCAATGAATATGCCAAAGCCTTAACGGATGACATTATCATTTGCAGCTTTCTGATGTCAGACTTTGAAGACTTACTGTTGAGAAACCCAAGTTTGGCTTTGTCTTACACGAAGTTTGTTGGACTGAAACTAAAACGCATCAAAAATAATTATGCCAACTTGATTTCCAAAGATGCTAAAACAAGATTGCTGACCTTCTTAAAAGATTGGGCAGAGCGCGATGGCAAAAGAGAAGGCAACCGGGTTACTATCGAAAATTATCTAACCCAAAACGATATCGCCCAAATCATTTGTACTTCGCGCCAAACCGCAACTTCTTTGCTAAATGAATTAGAAGAAAATGGATTGATGCATTATGGCAGAAAGGAAATTATTATTGAGGATGTTACAAAATTAGGATAAACCATCATGATAACCTTCGACCATTATACCATCCGATTATTAGAACTAAGCGATTTAGAGAAATACTTTTCGCTAATTGAAAAGAATCGTAAACGACTGGAAGATTTTTTCACAGGAACCGTTTCGAGAACCAAAACTTTCGAAGACACAGAACTATTTTTAAAAGAGATAATTCAGAAACGCTACGGCAAATTGTATTATCCTTATATAATTGAGAACCTTGATAATAATGAAATCGTTGGTTTTATTGATATAAAAAACATCGACTGGAATATCCCAAAAGCGGAATTAGGTTGTTACACCGATGAAAACTATGCCGGAAAAGGAATAACATCCAAAGCATTTTCATTGTTTACGGATTATTGCTTTAATCATTATGGTTTTGCCAAATTGTTTTTAAGAACTCATGAAAGTAATTTTGCTGCTCAAAAACTAGCCGAAAAAGCAGGCTTTCAAATCGAAGGCAGAATCTGCAAAGACTATAAAACCACAAAAGGCGAAGTCGTCGATTTGATTTATTACGGAAAGATAAAAGAGTAAAATTCAAAGCAGGGAAAATCGTCCATCACCTTGCGTAAATCATCCATTTTATAGCCTTTAAAGCTGCCGCATCTTTGCATTGTCAATAAAGACAAACAACTTTAAAGAAAAATAAAATGACAACATTTACAGTTCCAACAAGAGAACAAGTTTCAGAAAACAACCAAGTAGTATTTGATAATTTACAAAAAGCATTAGGATTTGTGCCTAATTTATACGCTTTCATCGGAAATTCAAAAAACGGATTAGAACGTTATTTAGCGTATCAAACAGCAAAGTCAACTTTAACCAATAAAGAAAAAGAAGCGGTAAACTTAATCGTGAGTCAGGTTAATGAATGTGTTTATTGCCAAAGTGCGCATACGGTTTTGGGGAAAATGAATGGTTTCTCAGACGAACAATTGTTGGATATCAGAAAAGGAAAAGCAACCGATGCTAAACTAAACGCTTTGGTACAATTGGCTTCTGACATCACTGCAAACAGAGGAAAAGCAAGTCAAGCTACTATTGATAATTTCTTTGCACAAGGCTACACTAATGAAAGTTTAGTCGATTTGAACTTGTTGATTAGCGATAAAGTGGCAATGAACTTCTTGCACAATCTTATCAAAATACCAGTAGATTTTCCATTAGCTCCGGCATTATAATTTGTAAATTAGCAAACCAATTCGCTACGGATTGGTTTGTTTTTAATTTTTAAAAGTCATGAACGAAGAAAAAAGATTTCCGCTACCACCATTTAATATGGAAACTGCTTTGCAAAAAGTAAAACTAGCCGAAGATGCCTGGAACAGTAAAGATGCCGAACGGGTTTCAAAAGCATATACCATCGATACCGAATGGAGAAATCGTACCGATTTCATTAATGGTCGTGATGAAGTTGTAGCTTTCTTAAAGGGTAAATGGGAAAATGAGAATCACTACAAACTCAAAAAGGAATTGTGGGGTTTCCGCGAAAATCGAATGGCTGTCCGATTTGAATATGAATATCAAAATCACGCTGGACAATGGTTTCGTGCTTATGGCAACGAACTTTGGGAATTTGACGAAAACGGATTAATGCGCAAACGTTTTGCCAGCATCAATGACATGGAAATAACAGCAGAAGAACGATATTTATAAAAATGACCAATCAAAACACTTTTACTTTAGTGGATCCGCAAACCGGAAACTTGGCTTTTAAGCTTTTTTCGTTTGACGATAACAATCATTTTGACCACATTCAAAGGTTGAATTATTATTCTTTGATTTGGATAAAAGAAGGAAATGGCAAGGTCAAAGTTGATTTTTCAGAATATGATTTTACCAAAAATCAATTGTTGGCTTTTGCTCCGTATCAACCTTTTATGCTGACTTCAACTTCAGCAATTAACGGAATCGTGATTCAGTTTCATCCCGATTTTTTCTGCATTCATAAACACCATCAGGAAGTGGCCTGCAGCGGAGTTTTGTTCAATAATATCTACGAGCCGCCTTATGTGACTATTGATGAAGTTACCAAAAACACTTTTGAAATGCTTTTGGAACAAATCAAATCTGAAATGCAAAACCCAGCTTTGGCACAATATGAACTATTGATTTCGTATCTCAAAATATTCCTAATCACAGCGTCACGATTAAAGAAAGAGCAGCAACCAGAAGTTTCTGTAACTTCAACAGATAAAGAACCTTTTATACTGCAAAATTTAAAAAACTATATAGAGATTCATTTCAAGTTAAAGCATTCGCCAAGCGATTATGCCGATTTGCTAAACATAACACCAAAAGCTTTGGCCAAAATGACCAAAAATCATTTCAACAAAACGCTTTCCAATCTGATTGCAGAACGAATCATCATTGAAGCCAAACGCGAATTATATCTGACGAATAAATCGGTAAAAGAAATTGCGTATGAGTTGGGTTATGACGACGAACATTATTTCAGCCGTTTCTTCAAAAACAATGCTGATGTTTCACCACAGATTTATAGAGAAACCGTGGGATTTGCACGAGCCATGGTGTAATCGCAAACTATTTTGCATGTAATGTAAACTACCCGACAATTGCGATTTTAAATCCGATATACTTTTGTTAATGAAATTTAAAACAAGGTGTAACTCATTAAAAATTGTAATATGAAAAATGTAAAAATGTTCAGTATGGTTGTATTATTTACAATCGCAGGTTCTTTAGCAAATGCACAACAAAAACCTAAAGCGGCAAAATTGAAAAAACATGTGTGTACTGAAGCTTGCCATAAAGCAGGTAAATGTGTTCTTGCTCATGGCGAAAAAGGTCATAAATGTGATGCAAATTGCAAAAAGATGTAGATACAAATCTTTAGTTTTTATAATGTGAAAAGGGCAATAATTGTTAGGTGTTATTGCCCTTTTTTGTTTTTAGAAATTAAGTTTGATTTATTAAAATTTTGATAAAATTATTCGCTTTGTAAATTTGAATTATAAATTTTACTACAATGAAAAAAACAGCCAAACTCTTATTCTTACTGCTATTTTTTATGTTGACTGCTTGTGGGCAATCAAATAGCAAAACAAATTCCAAGACGAATGGAATTGTGGTACTCGAACTTTTTACCTCGCAAGGTTGTAGCAGTTGTCCTCCGGCAGACAAGATTTTGGCGAGCTATGTTTTAAAAAACAATCCTAAAATCATTCCGTTGGCTTTTCATGTTGATTATTGGAATTATTTAGGTTGGAAAGATCCATTTAGCAAAGCAGAATTTTCAAACAGGCAAAGAGAATATGCTAAAAACTTCGATTCTTATTCGGTTTACACTCCACAATTAATAGTCAATGGCAAGCATGAAATTGTTGGTAGCAACGAAAGTGGAGTTGAAAAACTGGTCAATAAAGAATTAAATCTGAATAACGATGTTAGTTTAGAAATAACATCAGCAACAATTTCCGGAAATAAGTTGTTGGTAAATTGGAAAACCAATAGCGGCGAAAAAAACGTAACTATCAATATAGCGTTGGTAAAAAAGAATGAGTTTGTCCAAATTAAAAGAGGTGAAAATTCAGGACTAAAACAAACCAGTTATAATATAGTCTTCGACTTTAAAGAACAAACTTTGGATGCAAATACTAAAAATCAAATAGCTTTCGATTTTAAAGATACTTGGCAATCGGATGATTTTATAGTGGTGGCTTATTTGCAAAAAAATCATAGCGGAGTAATTGAAACAGCTTGCCAAACAGAAATTAAATAGCAACTATAACCAACTTAATATTTTGTAAAATGAAAATACTAAACTCAAAGTCACACGGGCTTGTCGATTATCTTTTTGTACTGCTTTTGTGGGCATCACCAACATTATTTCACCTTCCGGAAACAACGGCACTTTTTACGTATGTTCTGGGAAGTATTCATTTAGTAGTAACAATAACTACCGATTTTAAATTTGGGTTGTTAAAATTGCTCCCTTTTAAATTTCACGGCTGGATTGAACTAATTGTTTCATTTGCCTTAATTGGAGTCGCTTTTTATCTGGAAAACATAGAAGGAGCATTGTCACGTAATTTCTACTTTGGGATAGCGGTTTTGGTTTTTATTACTTGGTTAATTACCGATTATTCCAGTTCCGAATAAAACTAAAGAGAAATGGCTGTCACTTTGATTTAATGTTATTCAGCGCAATGAATTAATTAAAAACTATTTTACAGTTAATGTAAACTAACCGACATTCGAGAGTTTCATTACTATTTAGCTTTGTACTATTAAAATAAATATATTATGAAATCAAAGATTACTACGTCAGTTCGCCTATCAGGCTCGGGTCACGAAAACCTAAAAATCAATTTTAAACGCTTGAGTAAAAAGCTATTTATATTCCCAATTTTATTCCTATTTTTTTCTTGCCAAGTAGAAGGCGATTTAACGCATACTGTGCAAAACAGTGTTCCGATTACGCCAACAGCAGTGCTAAAATACCACGGAATTTTTGTTCCAACCAGTGGAATTACAGTTTCGGGCGAAGCCAAAATTTATCTCGAGGGTAATTTATACAGAGTGCAATTAGAGGATTTCAGTATTTCAAACGGCCCTGATTTAAAAGTCTATTTGTCAAAATCAGCTGAGCCAATTGATTTTGTAAATCTTGGTAATCTGACTTCTCAAACAGTTTATCCAATTCCGGAATCGGTTAATGTTGCCGAATATTCACATGTGCTTATTCATTGTCAGCAATACGATCATTTGTATGCTATTGCCGAATTAATTCAAAACTAAAAAAATGAAAAAGTTAGTTTTCATATTTATATTATTAGCAAATCATGCTTTTTCGCAAGGTTGCAGCGATGCCGGAATTTGTTCCATCAATCACGGTTTTACTACTGAAGAAAAAAGCTTTAAAAATCATATTGAGATTGCTGCGATATTTGGTGCTGGCGAATCAGATGTTCGCTATATTTCGCCTTATGTTTCGTATACCAAACGATTTAATGACCGATTTTCTTTTACGAGTAAAGTTACTTTTTCAACTGCCACTGGAAGTTTTGGCACAAGAAGTCAATTTGGTGATGCTTTCCTGATTGGAAATTATACGTTTAAAGAAAAGAACAAAAAACAATGGAGCGCTTTGCTTGGATGGAAGTTTCCTTTTACGGCTTCCAATTTGAAGATTAATGGCTATTCGTTGCCGTTGGATTATCAGTCGAGTTTGGGAACAATCGATTTGTTTTTGGGTACCAATCTCAATTATAAAAAATGGGATTTTAATGCGGCGCTTCAGATTCCGGTGTTTAATCTGAATAAGAATTCCTATTTCAAAGAATATGGCGGAACAGATGATTTTCCGTCAACTAATTTGTTTGAACGAAAATCAGATGCATTACTAAGAGCAACGTATTCTGTAAAAACGCCGAATAAAAAATTTACGTTCAAGCCCAATGTGCTGTTCATTTATCATTTGGGTGAAGACAGTTATAAAAACATTTTTGGACAAAGAGAAAACATTGACGGTTCCGATGGTTTAACCATAAACGGAAACCTGATAACATCTTACAATCTGAGTAAGCAAAGCAGTTTGGAACTTTCGTTGGCAACACCATTTGTAGTTCGCGATGTTCGCCCTGACGGATTAACCAGAAGTTTTGTTGCCGGACTTCAATATCAATATTCATTCTAAAACTTAAAAATAAAAAAAATGAGAAAAATACTTTTAATGCTGTTTATCACAATGGCTTCTGCTCAAACTTATGCTCAAAATCAATATTTAAAAAATGGCGTTGCTGTCCAAGGTTATGATGTTGTGGCTTATTTTGAAAGCAACAAACCTATTCAGGGCAACAGTGAAATTAAAACAGAATACAACAAAGCAACCTATTTCTTTTCATCAGAAAAAAATAAAGAAATATTTCTGAAAAATCCGGAGAAATATGCGCCGCAATTTGGGGGTTATTGTGCTTACGGTGTTTCAGAAAATCATACGTCGCCAACAGATCCTCAGGCATTCACAATTGTTGATGATAAATTGTATTTGAATTATAATCTGAAAGTAAAAGAATTATGGTCAAAAGATCGTGAAGAGCGCATCGTTAAAGCCAATCAGAACTGGGAAAACTTAAAAAAATAATTTTTTTATCTGAAATGTAAAGTAGCAGACAAAGTTGATTTTTCACCTTATATATCTTTGTCTCATTAAAAAAAAGAACTAAATTTAATGTCATGAAAAAACAAATTTTAATCTTATTCGTTGCCTTTATTTCGGTAACAGCATTCGCTCAAACAGCAACAAAAAGAGTAACCGAATTCAATTTGGATAAAAAAACAGCCATTCAGGGATATGATCCTGTAGCGTATTTTACGCAGAAAAAAGCAGTAAAAGGGAAATCAACATTAGCAGCAACTTATGAAGGTGTGACGTATAATTTTTCGTCGCAAGCCAACAAAGACTTGTTTCTGAAAAATCCCGCTAGTTACGAACCACAATATGGCGGCTGGTGTGCTTATGCGATGGGAGCCAATGGTGAAAAAGTTGAAATCAATCCGGAAACCTTCAAGATTGTAGACGGAAAATTGAATTTGTTTTACAATGCATTTTTCAACAACACTTTGAAAAGCTGGAATAAAGACGAAGTCAATTTGAAGAAAAAAGCAGACGCGAGCTGGAAGAAAATAATCAACTAAGACCCAGAAAATGAAAAACCCAATATTCACTTGGATTGTAAAACTTATAGCAGTTATCATCCTTGTACAAACTTTGTATTTTAAATTTACCGGAGCAGAAGAAAGCGTTTATATTTTTACCAAACTTGGAATTGAGCCTTTTGGAAGAATTGGTTCCGGAATAGGCGAATTAATTGCGTCGATTTTAATTTTAATACCAAGAACAACTTTACTAGGTGCATTAATGGGTGCAGGAACAATGCTTGGTGCTATTTTTTCTCACTTATTTGTCTTGGGAATTGTTGTGAAAAATGATGGTGGAGAATTATTTATTTTGGCAATAATTACTTTACTTTGTTGCACGATACTAATTATCCAGAATAGAAATAAAATTCCGGATTTGCTAAAACTTAAGTTGTAAATAAAAACATGCTTATACCATCTTTGCATAAAGCGTTAAATGAATTGGAGTTGTTGTTACAGCAACTCTCCAATGACGATTTTACTT
>NZ_JBDSMB010000077.1:0-16374 GCF_039916025.1 Flavobacterium sp. | reverse complement strand
AATAAATCTTGCGCTTTTCTTCTTCTTTTGGCTCAATATCCAGCATAACCTGAGCTTTTTTATTATCGATATAAAACTTAAAAGTAACATCTTTTATCTTGGTGTCATACAGTATCCATTTTCTTGGATAAACTGCGGCAAATGCGGTCCAGAAATCTTTTTTTATGGCTAATGCTTCTTTTTTGCTGAACATTTTAGTTTGGTAAAAATTTGAGTGCTTTAATTTTTTAAGGTAACTTTATATTCCTAAACTAATCAAGATGCGTTTCGACGAGTTCTTAAAATATGCTCCAAAAGTACTAAATGTTGAGCTTCCAGCAACGCATGCCCATGCGAAAATGGTTCCGCCTAACAGAGAAGAATTGTTAAAAAATACCGACTTTACAAAAATATCACCCAAAAAAGCAGCGGTCATGATGCTTTTTTATCCCAAAAAAGAGCTGACACATTTAGCACTAATTCTCCGGACTTCCTATAATGGCGTGCATTCTTCTCAAATTGCGTTTCCCGGTGGGAAAGTTGAACCTGAAGATATTGATTTAAAACAAACGGCTATTAGAGAAACCCATGAAGAAATTGGTGTTCATCCCAACTCGATTAATGTGATTCGTGCGTTTACCGAAGTCTATATTCCGCCGAGCAATTATATGGTTTATCCTTTTTTGGGTTACAGCCATGATGAACTGGAGTTTGTATTGCAGGATGATGAAGTCGCCGGAATAGTAGAATTTCCACTAGCGGATTTTTTAGATGACAAAATCCTGAAGACATCAACCATCAAAACTTCATATGCCGATAGTATTGATGTTCCTGGCTTTCAGGTCAATGAACATTTCATTTGGGGCGCTACCGCGATGATGCTGAGTGAACTAAAAGAAACCTTAAAATTGGTTTTATAAATTATTACTTTTTGTAGATTTGCCTTCCTAAATAAAATTGAATTATGGGTTTATTTAAAAGAAATCCTTTTGGTCATATACTCTTTGTCAAAAAATGGTTAATCCGGATTTTTGGCGCCATCACTCACCGAAGATACAGAGGTTTCAACGATTTGCAGATTGACGGTTCCGAAATCATTGCGGCATTACCTGATAAAAATGTACTGTTTATTTCCAATCACCAGACTTATTTTGCCGATGTTGTAGCGATGTTTC
Organism: Flavobacterium sp.; assembly: GCF_039916025.1. Classification (GTDB taxonomy): domain Bacteria; phylum Bacteroidota; class Bacteroidia; order Flavobacteriales; family Flavobacteriaceae; genus Flavobacterium. Next base: position 15,220 of record NZ_JBDSMB010000077.1, on the reverse strand, counting down.
ATGTTTTTAATGCCAGCCTTTCCGGAAGACAGGACAATATTAAAAACGTGGGCTATTTGTGGCAGCCAAAGATGAATATCTATTATGTTGCTGCAAGTGAAACCATGAAATCGGGTTTGTTGCCAAGGATTTTATCCTATGTTGGCTCTATTTCGGTAGAAAGAACCTGGCGTGCCGGAGGAAAAGACGTAACCGAAAAACGCGAAGTAAATCCAAACGATACAGAGAACATCAGAATTGCTCTAGAAGATGGCTGGGTAATTACGTTTCCGCAAGGCACAACCAAATCGTTTAAACCGGTTCGAAAAGGAACTGCGCACATTATCAAACAATACAAACCTATTGTGGTGCCAATCGTGATTGACGGTTTCCGTCGTTCGTTTGACAAAAAGGGTTTGCGTATGAAAAAGAAAAATATCCTGCAATCATTTATCATCAAAGAACCATTGGTGATTGATTATGAAAACGAAACTGTCGAGCAGATTGTAGAAAAAATAGAATACGCCATCGAGCAGCATCCTTCATTTTTAAAAGTAATTCCGGCCGAAGAAATTGAAGAACAGGAACGCCTGAACAAACTTAGAGAATGGCATGTTGATAAGAAAGAAATCCCACAATAAGCGGGATTTTTTGTTTTTTGATGACGCGGAATTGCATTCCGTGACTTTTATTTTTATTGTTTGCACGGATTACAAATCCGCGCTATCGTTTTTTTTGTTTTATTATATTGAAGTTAAAAGCCATTGAGCCAAACCGCTGTTTAAGTCAGTTTTTATTCTTTTATTTTGATTTCTGGCATCTCTTTCGCAATCATTGTATTTAACAAGTTCTCCCTTTCTTGAGATAAATTTTTAAAAAACTTAGTTATGTCTTCTCCATAACTTCTTTTAGAATATGAATAAACTAGCAATGCTTTTTTATGATTTTCTAATTCGATTTGTTTGTATCTATAAATTATAAATTCAACAACATCTAATTCTCCATTCTTTTCAGTACTCAATATACAATCTAAAATACTTTCCTTACCATCTGGACTACTTATAAGGCTGTAATTACATACCTTATCTGTTTCTTTTCTTTTTGTCAATTGTGCTTCTTTTTGTTGAATTGCATTTTCAACACTGACATCCATTACAAAAACATTTACAGTAATAAGTTGATTAAATTTCTCTACAGTTTCGTTTTTTGGTAAATATTCTTGAACAAAATAATTTGCATTTGGCTTTTCAGACCAAGCGAGTTTAAATTCAGTTTTATTAAATTCAATTGGCCCTTTCAATCCGATTCTTTCAATTGGTTCATTTTGAAATGTTGAAAAAGACATTAATACAATTGCTGCTAGGTAAAGTAATTTTTTCATTTATTGTTTATTTTCTGTTATGTTTAGCAAAATTGCCAATTTGAGTAGGTTGGTACAACTTAACAATATATTACTTCCAAACTTAAGCAAAAAAATCCTATTAAATTAAAATAGCTTTGCAAGGTTGTGAGCGCTTGAAAATACCCGAAAGTTGATTTTTTAATTATTCTAAAAATTTACTACAAATTTTATTACATTTGCTTCCAATCTAATTCAAACAACATGAAAAAAATCCTCATTTTTTCCCTGGTTTCAGTCCTATTTATAAGCTGTGGTGCCGATCCTGAAGTTGGCGGAACAGCAATAGTTGATCCTATTTTTAGCGTACAAACAAAATCGGTTGCGAGTATTGGTCACGAATCAGCAAATGTTTTTGGCGTTATTAGTCCATCATTCGTAGCAGGAACAACTGCTTACGGAATTGTTTATGGCCTGACACCAAATCCAACTCTTGATAATAGTATTGCAGTGGGAACTGTAATCAACCCTGCTACAGGAGGCTTTTCATGTGTCTTGACTTCGCTTTGGCATAATACAACTTATTACGCGAGAGCTTATGGAACAACTGCTGACGGAACGAAATATGGAGATCAGCTTTCTTTTGCTACCTTAAATCAACTTTATACGAATGCAGGTGCAGTTCTCGATATCGATGGAAATACTTATACAAGCGTTTTAATCAATGGCAAACAGTGGATGCAGAAAAACCTGAATGTAACCAAATATAGAAATGGTGATGTTATACCAGAAGTTACAGATATGGCAGAATGGGATGCTTTGACAACCGGCGCATGGTGTTATTTTGAAAATGATACTGCTAACGGAGTCATTTATGGTAAGTTATATAATTGGTATGCGATTAATGATCCAAGAGGATTGGCACCAACAGGATGGCATATACCAACCGATGCAGAATGGACAGGATTGACTACTTTCTTAGGTGGCACAAGTAAAGCCGGAATTAAAATGAGACAATTGGGAGATTTATGGTCAGGTCCTGTTTTGGCAACAAACCAAGCTGGATTTACTGCGGTTCCAGCCGGATATGGTTATTTGACTCATTCCTATATGCCAGAAGATCAGCCATTCAATAGCCTCGGTGATGTTGCTTTTTGGTGGAGCGCTACTGCTGCAAATGCAAATGCTGCTTATAGTTTAAATGTCAATCTGAACAATTCAGTGACAAGAGGTTCTGTCCTTAAGAAAACAGCGCTTTCTGTGCGTTGTGTCAAATATTAATTGACTTAAGAAATTGATATAAAAAAAATCCCGTCTCGTTACAAAAACAAGACGGGATTTTTTATTTGGTGATCAAGTTCATAAGCCATCTAATTTTTTTAAAAATCTACGATAATAGGAAATAATTTTGCAGGCTCTTCTATTTGCGGATTATGACCGCTGTATTCAAACATAATAAATTTGGCCTGTGGGCAATATTCTTTGTATTTCACCATCATACTGGGCACGGCAACACGGTCAAATCGTCCACCATAAATCAGGATTGGCATTTTTAAATCCTTTAATTGTTTTCGATAATCAAAAGTGCCTATATCATTTCCGACCAAAAAATCACCATCCTTTCCTACCATTTGATAGTATAAATCCGGATTAAATGAATTAGGGTAATTTTTACTCCTTGATTCTAAAAAGTTATTTGGATTATATGCATATAAAAATCCATAAGGTACATTACCATATATCTCACGGTGTTTAGTGTCGCTGCTTATACCGCCCTGCTCTCGGTATTCCATTAATTGATCCCATACTTCAGGATAATTTTCCTTAATTTCATGGTTGCTGTTATCATCATTTTCCTGCCACATTATAAAACTGTGAAATCCATTTGCTAAAATGAGATGATTCAAGTGCTCTCCATACTTTACTGCATAACCCTGTGCAACAAGACTGCCGTAGGAATGGCCCAACACGCTTACTTTATTTAGGTGCAATGCTTTTCTCAAACCTTCGATATCCTCAATATCTCTGTCTAAACTATATTCTTTGGGATTTTTTGCAGTATCAGATTTCCCACGGCCAAAACCATCAAAATATATCAGCTGTATATTTCCTTTTACACTTAACGAATCAAAATCGCGTAAACTTATATGGGCACCTCCGGGACCACCCGAAATCATTATCAAAGGTTCGCCAGTTCCAACTGTTACCACCCAAAGGTTTGCACCGTTTACTTTATAAAATTTTCCATCTGAAAAACTGTTGGGAAATTGCTGTGCAAATAAACATGTGCAAAAAAATAGTAATGGGATAATCATTGTGTGCTTTTTCATGATTCTGAATGTTTTTATTTGTGAGTTTTCTTTAGACTATCGTTATTCAAACTTAATAAAAAAATCCCGCTTTCACGGGACTTAGTTTACAAATCTATTTTCTTTAATTCTTTATAATTGGTATTCAGTCTTCGAAGCAGGATACCATATAATAATCGGTAGAACAGCCAAAACAATCCAACAAAAATAGCAACGGCAAGTATCATTATTCCTAATGTCTTTAACAGAATCATGTGGTTCTCCTCATGAGCAATTCTGTCTTTTAGGATTTCCATTTTGGGGTTGTAAGCAAAGGCAATGAAAAAACCAGCAATAAAACTTACTACAATCATTCCTAAGTTATACCAAACATAGTATTTAACCGTTTTGCGGGTTCTTAAGATGTCCTGCATCAATTGTTTGGTCGACGCTGTGGTTGAAATCTTGATATAGTTTTTATAAAAATTGTAAATAAAACACAATATCACAACATAGTTTACAAAATTCAACGCTTTGAAATACACTATCATGTTTTCGGCATGAAGTTTCTTCATATATTCATCTGTATTCCACATCACACTTATAAGCGTCCAGAATAAGACTTCAATAATGCTGATAATCAAAATCCATTTTACAATAGACGATGATTTCTTATGCAGCATTTTATATATTTCGCTTTCCGAAATTTGTTCAAATGAATGGCTGTCCTTTTGCCAAGCCTTTTTTAATAAATCCAACTCTTCCATAATCCTAGGGATTTAATATTTTTTTTAATTTACCTTTAATTCTGTTCATTTTTACGCGGGCATTTACCTCGCTAATTCCAAGTGTCTCTGATATATCAGTATAATCTTTGTCTTCCAAATACAGGAATACCAGCGCTTTCTCAATATCGTTCAATTGTTGCACCGCCTGATACATCAACTTGATTTGTTCTTCTTCTTCAAAGTTGTATTCTTCCTGTGATAAGAAATGTTTTTGCCCTTCATAGCTAGTAGTGGCAATGCTTCGGGTGCTTTTTCTGTAAAGTGTTATGGCAGTATTTAACGCCACACGATAAGCCCAAGTTGAGAATTTAGATTCACCTCTAAATTTTGGGAATGCTTTCCATAGCTGAATGGTAATTTCCTGAAACAAATCCTTATGTGCATCTTCATCATTGGTATACAACCTACATATCTTGTGGATAATGTTCTGATTGTCCTTTAATTGTTTTACAAATAATTGTTCCAAGTTGTCACTCATAGTCTCGTTAGTACAAAAAGCATGGGTTTTGTTACAGCTGTAAAACTACGAATTTTTAGTTTCATCAAAATCGATAAAATTTAGCCACGAATACATGAATATTTTTTGTGTGTTGGAAAAAGTTTGCTTTATTATTAAGACTTAAAGAATTCAGAATACTAAACACAATCATTCGTGTATTCGTGGCTAAATAAATAATGTAGAGGCGGCTAAAAAGAATAATTTCAAAAATCTGCCAACTGCTAACTGCGACTGCATTCTAATTTCTATCTTTGCACTTCAAAATTTACAAGCATACACGATGGAAATAGGGCATTACAATACACTCAAAATTGACAGAGAAACCAAAGTCGGACTTTTTTTAACTGATGGAAAGGACGATGTTTTGCTGCCTGTTAAATATGTTCCAAAAGAATATACAATAGGAGATGAGTTGATTGTTTTTGTCTATCTTGACCATGAGGAAAGACCTGTGGCAACTACATTGGAGCCTTATATCCTGATGGATGAATTTGGTTTGCTTCGTGTGAATTATGTCAACAATTTTGGAGCTTTCCTTGATTGGGGATTAGAGAAAGATTTGTTTGTTCCGTTTAAGGAACAGGCGCGTCCAATGGAAAAAGGAAAACGCTATCTGGTTTTTGCCTTTATGGATGAAAAAACAAACAGGTTGATGGCTTCCAGCAAAACCAATCAGTTTTTAAATAATGAAAATCTAACTGTTGCAGAAGGCGAAGAAGTCGATTTAATTATTTCACATATTACCGAAGTTGGAATTAATGTTATCATAAATGATATTCACAAAGGGCTTTTATACAAAGATCAGGTTTACGACGATATCAGAACTGGTGACAGAATGACTGGTTATATTAAAACCATTCGTCCCGATAATAAAATTGATGTTACGCTTCAAAAACAAGGCTACGAAAACATTGAACCTAATGCAGAGAAAATCCTTGATGAACTAAGAGCCAGCAGAGGTTTTCTGCGATTGAATGACAACAGCCATCCGGAAGATATTAAAACGGTATTGAAGATGAGCAAAAAGACATTCAAGAAAGCTATTGGTTCGCTTTACAAAGACAAACTTATCGAGATTAAAGAAGACGGAATCTATTTGGTAAAAGAATAGTTAGTGTTCAAGTTCCTGAAGTTCCTGTTCAGTTGGCACCGGAGTTTCAATTTCTGTTTTCTTTTTATAAAAAAGGCTGCTGACCATACTCAAAGTAGAATACGGTCTGTTTGAATATTTATTCCCTAAGCACACAACAGTTACGGTATCTTTTTTCACCGGCACAAATGAAGTATTGTTACCATGCCACCAACCATTGTGGTAAATCATTTTTTCTTTATTTGGCGGTAAAAAACGCATGCGCATTCCCAAACCATAATCTTTAATTGGCTTTGCAACATTACCCGCGCTATAGCCAAAATAAGCTTCCTGCAAAAGTTCCGGTTTGATAAAGTCGGGCGAATAAGTTCCCATATCAAACTTTACTAAATCTCTTGGCGTAGAATAAATATTTTTATCACCATACAAAGCATCAAACTGATCCCAAGGAAAAATGGTGCTTCCTCTATAGGATTTAGATGCCGTTTCTCTATCAGTTTCGTAATTGAAGACATAAGTATTTGTCATTCCCAATGGTTTGAAAATCAATTCCTGCATGGCCTGACGATAGTTTAAACCAGTTGCTCTTTCGATGATTATGGCTAGAACTATATAATTGGTATTGCAATAATCGAAATGCGTATCATGTGGGGTTTTTAATCTGAATTTATTCTGCACCATCAAATCCAAAATATCCTGATTGGAAAGAATCTTCTTTTTGTTCCAGTTTTTTTTCATCAATCCTGGAAAGTTAGCATAATGCTGTAAACCACTTCTGTGATTGAGCAGCGTTCGGATTGTCGTTTCTTTATAAGGAAATTTCGGAATCCAATCGGTGACTTTTTGGTCAAGCATGATGTTGTCCTGCTGTACCAGTCTCAAAATGGCTGTACATGTCAACACTTTACTAACAGAAGCTAAGTGAATAGGAGTATTCTTGTCAATCTTTTGCCCAGTCCTTACATTGGCATATCCTTTATAATCTTCATAAATCACACGGCCATTTTTGACCACAATGAAACCACCGCTATAAAAAGGTGAATTGATGTTTTTGTTATAAAAGGAATCAATAAAATGCCTTTTTTCTGCAATATAGGCTTCAGAAACATTTCCCATTTTTATTGGAAAAGTCGAAGTTACATGCAAACTGTCATTTGGATTTCCAAAATTAGAGTCAACAGTTTCCCGTTCCGTTTTTGGACTGGAAAAATAGAATAGCGTAGATAAGAAAAAGGCGATTAGGGTAAGCTTCATAATTGCAATAATACCGATATTAGTCAAAATAAAAACGGTAAGTTTCTAAAAGTTTTAAACGAGTTATTAAACATAATAAACCTGACAAGGTTTTAATTTCCAGGTCAGGTTCAAGGGCAAAAAAGCAACAATTACTAACTTAAATTTTTAAAAGGCAACTTTTATAGGAAGTGTATAAAGTACTCTCATTTTCTCTCCATCTTTATAACCCGGAGACCATTTTACTTTCATAGCTTTCAGAACTCTGATAGCTTCTTTTTCCATGCTTTTATCTGAACTTCTCAGCACTTTAATATTACTCATCGTACCATCTTTTTCAATAACAAAAGACATGATAACACTAACAGCACCCAAAGTTTCATCAGAATCAGGTTTCTCAAAATTGTCCGCTACATCTTTATAGAATTTTTTAATCGTGCCAGGATATTCAGGAAGTCGGTCTAATTCACTTGGCGCTACCGGACCTTTATCTACTAGTGGAACAAATACTGTTGTTCCAGTGGTATTTCCGCCTCCAGTTGGAATGTCGATAACAGGACCAGTTTCGGTTCCACTACCTGAAGTTACAGGAGTTGAAGGTGTTTCTGTTTTTTTAGGAACTTCAACATCTGGAGTTGTAGACGCTTCATATTTTTTAAATTTATTTTCTGAAGCAGCAGCCGCACTTTGCTCTGTTTTTGTTTTTGGGACAATAGGTTTATTCGGTTTTGGATAATTAAAGCTTGTGATTGTTATAACCGGGCCATCAGTTGGTTTAAGAATAGGTTTTTCACCAAATGAAGAAAATAACAACCAGCCGCCAAGCAGGGAGAGAATTAATGTTATACCACTCAGGAATGCAAATAAAGTGGTTCGGGGATTTTCCTGACGCAATTGATATGCGCCATAAACTTTGTTTTTGTCTTCGAAAACTAGATCTATCCAGTTTTTTTCATAAATACTAACGTTTGACATGGTTAAATGGTTTAAAGTTGAGTATTTATGTTACATAAGCGAGAGAGTGTTTTATTATATAACGCAGGAAATTATAAAATAGTATGTAATTTGTTTAAAATTTTAATACAAAAACACTAAACTCCAATAAACGTTGAGTTTTTAATAGAGTCTTTAACAAAAAAACAAACGATTATTTTTTGCTTTCGATTATTTCTGCCAGAAGTTTTTTGGCGCGAAGCAATTTTATTTTAACGTTGCTCAAAGGCTCATTGAGCTGTTCAGCAATTTCCTGATAACTCATTTCCTGAAAATACCGAAGCTGAATTACTTCCTGATAATGTGGTTTCAACTCTTTAATGAACTGCAATAACCGGGATAAGTTTTGCTCCGTAATCAAAGCATCTTCAACCGATGGAGTAGTGTCGGCAATATTATAAGCCTGTTGATCTTCTTCATCTGTGATTTCAACAAAAACAGTCGATTTCTTTTTGCGAAGCATATCAATATGCACATTTTTGGCAATGGCAATCAACCAGGTGTTGAACTGAAATTCCGGATTGTAAGTTGCAATTTTATCAAAAGCTTTAGAAAAAGTCTCTATCGTAATGTCTTCCGAATCCGTTTCATTTTCCGTGCGTTTAAGCATAAAGCCATAAACCTCATTCCAGTAATGGTCGAGCAAATAGGTAAAGGCAACCTGGTCGCCAGTCTTAGCTTTTTCTATATAAGCGTTTATTTCCAATGTACCGGTTTTGAGAAAGTATTGGTTATGAATATGTTCAATTGCGTAAAAACTAAAACGATTTCAATGATTGGAAACCAGTACATTACGTCTTTTTCTTTAAGTTTTCCTGCTGCAAATCCCATGGTAATCCAGGCGAAAATGTAACGGAAACTGATGATGCTTAAAACTATAATCCATTGGTATTGAAATGCTAATAAAATGATTGGCAATAAAAGAAACAGCAATTGCGAAACATAGAATATTACCAATTGATTCTGGTCAAACATTTTATAATGCTTGGCTGTCGAAACGTGACGGCGTTTTTGTGTAAACCAATCTTTAAAAGAAGTTTTTGGTTTTGAATAAGTAAAGCTATCCGGCAAATAACAAACAGTTGTATTTTTCTTTTCTGCTGCCTGATTGATAAACAAATCATCATCTCCGGAACGTATTTTCATATGATCCATAAAACCACGCACTTTGAAAAATTCATCACGCTTGTAAGCTAAATTTCGGCCAATTCCCATATAAGGCTTGCCAAGTTTTGCCCACGAAAAATATTGCGTAGCTGTTAGTAAAGTTTCAAATCGGATGATTTTATTCAGAAATGAACCTCCAATTTTGTCATACGCACCATAGCCTAAAACAATTGTTTTTTCAGCAGTGAATTGTGAACTCATATTGGCAATCCAATCTTTGGAAGCAGGCATGCAGTCAGCATCGGTGAATAATAAATATTCGTTTTTTGCTGCTTTAATTCCTAAAGTCAACGCATATTTTTTGTTACCCCAAAAGGCTTCGTTGTTTTCTACTTTGACTAATTTAATATTGGAATGCAATTTTTCAAATTCTTCAAAAATCTCCAGCGTATTATCACCCGAAGCATCGTCAATTAAAACAATTTCAAATTGCGGATAATTTTGTTCAAGAAGCAATGGAATTAATTTTTTAACATTTTCTTCCTCGTTTTTAGCACAAACAATTACTGAAATTGGAATTCTTTTAGGTGTCCCGCTTTGTGGTTTAGCAAATGAGAATTTGCCAAAAATAACAATGTAATAGAGGAATTGAACAACAACAACGGCAATAAATAAACAGAGTAAAGATAATAGCATAGTCGACTTTAAAAAGGGACAGCAAATGTACGAAATTGAATTATAAATTTGAATTATAAATTATGAATTTTTGCTAATTCATTCTCTATTCTTTTTCATTTCCTTCGCAACTTCAATGGCTTGAAAATAATCTGAGTTTTCCAGTTTTGAAATGATGTTTTTGTAGTTTTTATCATCTCTGCCCTGCGACATTTTTTTCACTGCCTGAATATCTGTTATTTCAATTTCAAATGAAACAATTCCACGAGCCTGCATCATTGTCTTCTTTGAAAAATCTTCCACACGGACAGGGTTTTCTGATTTTGCTTTTGCTTCGTATTTATTTGTCAGTCTTTTGAGTGCTTCAATGGTTTCGTCAAGCGAATGAATGGTTACTTTTCCATAAACGTGAACCGCCAGATAATTCCAGGTTGGAACATTTTCATGGTCATACCACGAAGAAGAAATATAAGTATGGACGCCGGAAAATATTGCTAAAACTTCCTGATTGGTTTTAAAACTTTTGGCCTGCGGATTTTCTATTGAAACATGTCCAACCAAAACCTGCTTACCATCTTTTTCTTCTAAAAGCAGCGGAATATGCGTTGCCCAAAGCTTTCCATCAGTTTGATTGACCAAAATTCCAAACCCATTCTGATGAATGAAGTTTTTAATGTCTTCCTGATTGTCGTTTTTGTAGAGTTCTGGGATGTACATTTTAATTCTTACTTAATTCATGATTCATTAATAATATAATTGAATTAAAATAATCAGTTTCAAATGTAATCACTCTTATTTTTTCAAGTGAAAAATCATAATTATATTTCAGCTCAATCTTTCCGTCAGATTTTATCATATCAATAATGAAGTAATTCTCTTCAGCTTCGTTTAGTTTTCCATAAAACAATTCATTTTCCTTATTGTCCTGAAATTCAAATAACCCATACTTTTTTTCTGACCAATTCAGAATTTCTAAAGCTGTGCCAAAATTAAATGATTTAGGAACCGAAAGGTTTAGTTTCTTAAGATTTAAAACAGTTATAAGTTTATCGTCTACTAATGAAGTTCGTTTCTTTATGAATTTTTTATTATAGAGTTTGAAGCCATCAATAACATAATCTACCGGAATATGTTTGGTCAAAATCCAATCGTCATTTTCAGAAATTACGATTCCTGTTTCTTTCTTTTTCCAGCCTTTTATTTTGAATTTTTCTACTAACATAAACTTATATCACATTAACTTCCGCCTCAATCGAAATACCAAATTCCTTTAAGATTGTTGCCTGAATATCTCTGGAAACAGCTAAAATTTCCTGTCCGGTTGCGTTGCCATAATTGACTAAGACTAATGCCTGGTTTTTATGGATTCCTGCATCACCAAATCGTTTTCCTTTAAAGCCTGCTCTTTCAATCAGCCAGCCAGCCGGAACTTTAACTTCAGTTTCTGAAATAACATAATGCGGCATTTCGGGATGCAAGGCGTGTGCTTTCTCGTATTGCTCTTTTGGTATAATTGGGTTTTTGAAAAAACTTCCGCTATTTCCTAATTCTTTCGGATCGGGCAATTTGCTTTGACGAATCGCGATTACAGCATTAGAAACATCTTTCAGCGTTGGGATTACGATGTCTTGTTTTTCCAATTCTTTGGTGATATCACCATACGAAGTGTTGATCCTATGATTGCGTTTGGTCAGTTTAAAAATTACTGAAGTAATAATGAATTGGTCTTTAGCTTCGTGCTTAAAAATACTTTCTCTATACCCAAAATGACAATCTTCTTTACTGAAGGTTTTAGTTTCCTGAGTCGCAATATTCACAGCATCACACGAAACAAAAGTGTCTTTCATTTCTGTGCCATACGCACCAATATTCTGTACAGGAGTTGTACCAACATTTCCGGGAATAAGTGACATGTTTTCCAAACCGCCAAAGTTTTGGTCTATTGTCCAAAGTACAAATTCGTGCCAGTTTTCGCCAGCCTGACTTTCAACCCAAACAAAATCGGGATCTTCTTTCAGCACTTTTTTTCCTTTCAAATCAATATGAATAACCAAAGCATGAATATCTTGTGTCAATAGCATATTGCTTCCGCCGCCAAGAACGAATTTTGGCACCGATTTGTTTTCGTGTAAAATGGTTTTTAAATCTTCAACAGAATGAACAGCTACAAACTGCTTGGCTTTGGCTTCGATACCAAAAGTGTTGTATTTTTTTAAAGAGAAGTTATTTTGAATCGTCATGCTTAAAAAATCTAATGATGACAAAAGTAAGTCAAAAGAATTTTTAAACGAGCTCGTTATAGTAGTTTTTTTGCCATGTATGCAGCATAAATATTGGCATAAAATAAGGCAAAATCTTGGTATTTCCTTTTCTGATTTCAGCTACTAATTTATTACCATCGATGTTTTGCAGGTAAGGCATATCAAAGATTTCGCTTTTTGCAAAGCTGTCCAATTCGTCAACAAATCTCGGGAATTTCAACAAATAACTTCCCCAAGGTGCGCTGAGTCCAATTTTTCTAAAATCAACAACTTCTTTCGGAAGCCTGTTTTCCATTGTAGTTTTTAGAATGAACTTTCCTTTTTTACCTGTAAACATCCATTTGTCATCCAACGTTCCCAAACCTGCAATCAGTCTTTGATCCAGAAATGGTTCACGGCATTCTATAGAAGCGCCCATAGTACAACGATCATTTCTGTCAAGCAACGAACACATATAAGTATGCTGGTCAAAATACAATGCCTGACGCTGTAGATTTTTGGGATATAATTCCTGTGCTTCTTTTAGGATTTGATAGCGATATTCATTTACCGGTTTTCCTTTGTTTCCATAAAACGAATTAATATCATCCGGATATACGTTGGAACCATTGAATATTACTAAATCGGAATCATTACTAATTTTTGAATAGCGGAATAATTTATCGTAACGTGGTCTTTTATTAAAGGTTTCAAAGTTGCTAAGCTGCGAAATTACTTTTAATAAAGATGGATTTTTTAATGCTTTGTATCGAACATAACCGCCCATTAATTCATCGGCACCTTCGCCCGAAAGCAGCACTTTTACTTTTGGTTTGGCTAATTTGGCGATGGCCAGTAAATGCGGTTCATTGAGATGCATTAAAGGCTCATCCTGGAAATAAGATGCTTCAATTAGGTTTTGGTACAGACTTTCATTTTCAAGCTTGGTGTGATTGAAAGTGTATCCGTATTGATCTGTTATTTTTTTTGCCAAATGATATTCATTGTGCTCTTCTTCGGAAAAACTGATATTAAAGGTTTCAATTTTTTCAAATTTTTGCTCATGCAATGAAGATAATATCGAGCACGAATCCAATCCGCCACTAAGCAAAACTCCAACAGCAACATCGCTGACCATTCGCAGTTTTACCGATTCAAAGAAAGTTTCTTCAAACCATTTTTTTGGATTGAGGATTTGGATGTGGTTTTGAATTTGCTCTTTTAAATTCCACCAACGTGTGGTGCTGGTTTTTCCGGTTTCATCAATAACCATATAATGTCCGGGCAAAAGCTTTTTGACATGTGCAAACAACGTATTTTCGCCAGCTACAAATCGGTTAAAGAAATATTCCTCCATGCCATCTTCAGACACTTCTAATGGAACACCAGCTGTGAAAAGCGCTTTTTGCTCTGAAGCAAAATATAAAGTGTTTTGATGAATACAGTAATACAATGGTTTTACACCCATTCTATCACGACAAAGTGTCAACTTTTTTTCCTGCGTATCCCAAATGGCGAAAGCAAACATTCCGTTGAGTTTGTGCAGCATTTCCATGCCGTATAATTCATAAAGCTTTAGCAAAACTTCGGTATCGGAGCCTGATTTCAGTGTAATTCCTTTGCTTTTTAATTCGGGATAAAACGATTGATAGTTATAAATTTCTCCGTTGAATACAATTACATATCTGCCATTATCAGAAAAAAATGGTTGATGTCCGGCTGATGAAGTATCAATAATTGACAAACGTCTGTGACCTAAACCAATATTATTGTTGATATAAATACCCTTATCATCCGGACCACGATGCTCCAGAATGTCACGCATTTTTACCAGCTGATTTTGATCAACCTGTTTAAAATTTAAATGGAAAATTCCATTGATACCACACATAAAGTTAGAGACTACTTGACTTATTATTAATTAACCCGTGATAAGCTTGAGCAATTTTTTTCATATTGATTTTGTAGTTGGCATTCTCCTCTACAAATTTCCGATTTTGAGTTACCGCTGTTTTTGTAAAACCATTGTTGTTAAATGCCCATTCCAATTCTTCGGCTAAATTAAACTCATTTTCGATAGTAACAAGTATTCCGTTAACTTTTTGTTGAATCCAACTTCTATTTCCGGGTAAATCACTTACAATAGGGAAGCAGCCGCACGCCATAGCTTCAAAGAGCGAGGCAGAAACGCCTTCAGTTGTTGGTGTGCTGATATAAAAATTAGCTTGTTGCAAAAACTCGGGAATGTCATTATTATTAATCTTTCCGGCGAAAATGACTTCATTTCCAATATTTAATTCTTTAGCCAAAGCTTTTAATTTTTTCAATTCTGTTCCGTCTCCAATAATAGTCAGTTTGAATGGAATATTTTTTTGCTTGATAATTGAAAATGCTTTCAAAATCAAATCATGCTGATATTCAGGTTGTAAAGTCCGCGTAACAATGGCGTTTATCATAGTGTCATTATGATTATCCTTAAATTCGAAGTAATCCAGGTTTATTCCTTTTGGTAAAACCATCACTTTTGACATATCTACGTTACTTTCTTTCATGTGGTTTTCCATTACATTTCCCCAGGCATGAATCAAATCAGCCTTCTTAAAAGCATGATCCTGAAGCATTTTTTTGAAAATATACAGCGGTGAACTATGTGGCCACAAATCAGTTATGCCTTGCTGCGCAATGGCGATTGGTTTTATCCCTGAAACGGAAGCCAAATAACCATAACTGGTTGTCCGTTCGGCAATTACCATATCGGGATTGAATTTTTTCGCAATGCTTTTTATAGTTATGATAGCTTTAGCCAGCTCAAAAAGGCGGCTCATTCTATTAATGCCCGTGCTACTTGTATGCAGTTCCCAGGTAACAATTTCAAAGTCGCCAAGTTCTCTGAGGCCATTCATCCAGGTAATAGCATCAGCGCGATAAGTTTCGCCAAGAAATAGAATTCGTTTTTTAGACATTTGTTTAATCTTCCGTTTCCAGCGCC
>NZ_JBDSMB010000076.1:0-4842 GCF_039916025.1 Flavobacterium sp. | reverse complement strand
AAGTAATCAGAAAAGTTTATGCTGCCATACACTTCGGGTTCGCGTTTGCCCAATAAATTTAGGTTTGGGCCATTTATAATAATGATTTTCATAATCAACTATTGTTTTTAGTAAAAGTAAATAATCTTCGGAATAATAAAACAGTAATCAAATACATTTTTTTGAAAAATTAACAGGAAAAAAATGCTTTTTTGCCTTATTTATTGCGCTTATTTCCAGTTTTAAAAACCGTATAAAAATGTTGATAACCAATTAAAATCATGATTATTAACTGTTTAAAAGAATAAATTGTTAATAAAATTGTTGAAAACTGTAATGACCACTTGTGCTTGTTGGGATGTAATACTTCTAAATTTGTTCATATTAATTTTAAAATTAAACAAACATGAAAAAAATTATTTTAACAGTAGCTGCAGTATTCGCTTTGACGTTTGCTAATGCACAAGACAAGAAAGAAAGTACTGGTGAAGGTTTCTCTAACGGAGATTTGTACTTAACAGGTACTGCTGGATTTTCTAGCTCAAAAACTGGTGATCTTAAAAATGACGGATTTACTTTATCTCCAGGTTTAGGTTATTTTATAGCTGACAACCTTGCTATTGAAGGACAGTTAACTTATGAATCAACTAAAGTTGACAACGGTATTTCTGAGGACAAAACTTCAGGTTTTGGTATCGCTGCAGGTGTTAAATACTTCTGGACTCCAGCAAGTAAATTCTCTCTTTCTATTGGAGGTAACTTATCTTACATGTCAACTAAGTATGACAATGCTGATGTTACTACAAAAGAAATCGGAGTTAACATTCCTCTAGGTTTAAACTATTTCGTTTCTAACGACTGGGCTTTAACTGCTGAGTGGGGTGGATTCGGTTACTCTTCTAACGATAACGGTGGAGACGGAGCTGAAAAAACTACTGGATTCAATTTAGGAGTTGATTTATCTACTATCTCTTTCGGTTTGTTATACAAACTGTAATTAGTTTAGAACATACAGATTTAAACCGCGCCATTGGCGCGGTTTTTTTATACGACAAATGCCGTATTTATGGTTCTAATATATTATGCTATATTTGCCTTACTAATTTTAAAAAACAAAAAACATGAAGAAAATTACATTAACAGTATTGGCAGTATTCGCTTTGACATTTGCTAATGCACAAGACAAAAAAGAAAGTGTTACTACTAAAGAAATTGTATTCGGTGTAAAAGCCGGATATCAAAACACAAACTATGCAGGTGATGCGGAAACAGATGCTGCTTCAAACTTCTATGTTGGTGGTTTGGTGGATTTTCATATCAGTGAAAAATTCCACGTGCAACCAGAATTATTGTACTCTATGGAAGGTGCTGACAATGATGAAACTAACTTAGATTTCATTAGAATTCCAGTTATGGCTAAGTTCTTTGTCGGTGAAGGTTTCAATTTACAGGCTGGACCGGAATTTGCATTTGTTGCTGGTGGAGGTGCTATTAAAGATTCACTTAAATCTATGGATTTTGGTTTAGGTCTTGGTGCTGCTTACGAAATGTCTTCAGGTTTAATGTTCGATGCAAGATATAATCTTGGTTTGTCGGATCTTAATGATGATGCTGTCGCTTTTGGTGATGCAAAGATTACTACTACATCATTCCAAATCGGTTTAGGTTACAGATTCTAATCTTTGTCAAAATACTTATAAAGACCTCTCCGATGGAGAGGTTTTTTTATAACCATACATTTCGTTTCTTTGTCCTATGAACTGGAACAGTTATATCAAAAATTTTCAATCCTATCTAAAAATTGAACGCGGTTTATCAAAAAACACCGTTGAAAATTATTCCTTTGATTTAGAGCGATTGTCTAAGTTTTTACTCGAAAATGAAATAACAATTTCTCCGGAAAAAATAAGTGAGGAAACTATTCAGCAGTTTATATATACCGTTTCAAAAGAAGTCAATGCGCGCTCACAAGCCAGGATTATTTCGGGTTTAAAAAGTTTTTTCTCCTATCTTATTTTTGAAGATTATCGTACCGATAATCCAATGGAGTTGATTGAAGGGCCAAAAATTGGCAGAAAGCTTCCCGATATGCTTTCGCTGGAAGATATTGACAATTTGATTTCAGCCATAGATTTATCGAAACCCGAAGGAGAAAGAAATAGAGCAATTTTAGAAACTTTATATGGTTGTGGACTTCGTGTTTCTGAAATTATTACTTTAAAGATTTCGGATTTGTTTTTTGATGAAGGCTTTATAAAGATTACAGGAAAAGGAAATAAGCAACGATTTGTTCCCATTGCCAAATCGACACAAAAATATATTGAATTCTATAAAAACAATGTCAGAAATCATCTCGATATTATCAAAGGACATGAAGATACTTTGTTTTTAAACCGAAGAGGAAAGCAACTTACACGTGCTATGATTTTTACAATTGTAAAGGAATTAGCAGTCAAAATCAACCTGTCAAAAACAATTAGTCCACACACTTTAAGACATTCATTTGCAACACATTTACTTGAAAATGGAGCCGATTTGCGTTCTATTCAAATGATGCTAGGGCACGAATCTATTACTACTACAGAAATTTATGTCCATTTAGACAGAAAACATTTAACACAAATCATCAATAAATTTCACCCAAGAAAAACGTAGTTTGGGGATTAATTTTCTATTTTTGTTTTAACCAAAAAATAAATAAAACAAATCCCAAATCTGTTTTAAATGAAGTTTAAATACGTCTTTGTCGTTGACGATGATAAGATACATCACTTTATCATCAAGAAACTGTTAGAAAGTAGTAATATTGATGTTGAACAAGTCTTTTTTGAAAATGGTTTTGATGCCATAAATGATTTAAAAGGAAAAGTCACGACTGGTGAAATGCTTCCCGATTTAATTTTATTGGATATCAACATGCCTGTATTGGATGGATGGCAATTTTTAGAGGAATTCATTGAACTTAAAGATAAGATTTCACACGATGTTGTAATTCATATCATAAGTTCTTCCGATAATAAAATCGATATAGAAAAAGCGGAAAGCTATAAAGATATAATTGGAAGCTATTTTGTAAAACCAATGACCAGCGACTCGATAAAAAGCATATTCTCATAATAAAAAAGGCGATCTCGTTTACATAACGAAACCGCCTTTTTTTATGATTGTAATTTTTTACTTTGCAATATTCACTGCTCTGGTTTCGCGGATTACGGTAATTTTAACCTGACCAGGATAAGTCATTTCTGTTTGGATTTTTTGCGAAATCTCAAAAGAAAGGCTTGCCGCATTTTCATCGCTTACTTTTTCACTTTCAACGATTACACGAAGTTCACGTCCGGCCTGAATAGCATAAGCATTTTTCACTCCGTTAAATCCAAATGCGATGTTTTCCAGGTCTTTTAATCTTTGTATATAAGAATCTAAAACCTGACGTCTTGCGCCTGGTCTTGCGCCTGAAATGGCATCACAAACCTGTATGATAGGAGAGATTAAGTATTTCATTTCAATCTCATCGTGATGCGCTCCAATCGCGTTGCAAACTTCTTCTTTCTCACCAAACTTTTCAGCCCATTGCATTCCTAATAATGCGTGTGGCAAATCACTTTCTGCATCAGGCACTTTTCCAATATCGTGAAGTAAACCGGCACGTTTCGCTAGTTTAACATTCAAGCCCAATTCGGCAGCCATGATTCCACAAAGCTTAGAAACTTCGCGTGAGTGCTGTAATAAATTTTGTCCGTAAGATGAGCGGTATTTCATTCTTCCCACAACTTTAATTAACTCAGGATGCAAACCATGAATTCCTAAATCGATTACCGTACGTTTACCAACTTCGATGATTTCGTCATCTATTTGTTTCGTTGTTTTAGCTACAACTTCTTCAATTCTTGCGGGGTGAATTCTACCGTCAGTTACTAATTTGTGCAATGAAAGACGGGCAATTTCTCTTCTGACAGGATCAAAACAAGAAAGTATGATAGCTTCAGGTGTGTCGTCAACAATGATTTCAACTCCGGTTGCTGCTTCAAGCGCACGGATATTTCTTCCTTCACGACCGATGATTCTTCCTTTAACATCATCTGATTCAATATTGAAAACAGAAACGCAATTCTCAACAGCTTCTTCAGTTCCAACACGTTGAATAGTGTTGATGATGACTTTTTTAGCCTCCTGTTGTGCTGTTAATTTCGCTTCTTCAATCGTATCCTGAATATGAGACATGGCTTTGGTTTTGGCTTCCGCTTTCAGGCTTTCTACCAATTGCTCTTTAGCATCTTCGGCCGATAGACCAGAGATAACCTCAAGCTGTTGTACCTGACTTTTATGAAGCTTTTCAAGCTCTTGTTGTTTCTTGTCTAACAACTCAATTTTTGAAGTGTATTCGGTTGTTTTTGCTTCGTAATCGTCGTTTACTTTTTTAGCTTTTGCTAATTCGCTTGAAACCTGCGATTCTTTATCACGCGTTCTTTTTTCTATTTCAGCAATTCTTTTGTCTTTATTTAAAATCTCCTGCTCATGCTCTGACTTTAATTCTAAAAACTTTTCTTTTGCTTGTAATAACTTGTCTTTCTTTATGTTTTCACCTTCAAGATTCGCGTCTTTTAAAATTGATGCAGCCTCTTTTTTAGCATTTTTAACCATGTTGGAGATGTTACTTTTTTCAAGGAATTTTGCAATTCCAAAACCTCCGGCAACGCCCGCTATAAGCGCAATTATAATTAGTATAGTTTCCATTTTTTTGTTTGTGTTTATATATAAAAAAAGCCTACATTAGGTGAATGCATAAACTCGAAAAGACAAGTTTTGAGCTAACTCGTTGGTCAAGGATCCACGATAAAGTGGCGTGCTTTAGTAACGACG
>NZ_JBDSMB010000075.1:0-4640 GCF_039916025.1 Flavobacterium sp. | reverse complement strand
TCAAAACCTTAAATATATCTTAAATATCAATTTATATTAATTCTAAATAATGTTTTCTCTTTTGATTAATTTTTTAAGTTTTACATTTGTATAAAAATCAAACAATTATGAAGTTTTTAACAGAAATAAAATTAGTTTTCGCCGCACTGACTCTCATCTTTTTAACTCAAAAAAGCTATTGCCAGGAAGCTAAAGTAAGTGTAAGCCAAGATCCAAAATTTGAGCAGCTGTTAAACGAAAAAAGAAAAATAAATAGTTCCATTACGATAAACGACCGTTATAAAATTCAGATTTTTAACGGTGATACTGAAAATTCTAAAAAAACACTGCTTGATTTTAAAAGAGAAAATAAGAATATTGATGCTACTATCGTTTTCAGCACACCATTATATAAAGTTTGGGTTGGGAATTACAAAACCCGAATTGAAGCCGAAAAAAACCTCAATGACTTAAAAAAGAAATATCCGAACGCATTTTTGATAAAACCGAATAAATAAAAAAAGGCTCGCAAATTGCGAGCCTTTTTTGTTTGTATTACTTCATCTTTTTCTTTACTTCCACTTCCTGGAAGGCTTCGATTAAATCAAGTTGTTCAATATCGTTGTAATTCTTAATCTGAATACCACAATCATATCCTTTGGCAACATCTTTTACATCGTCTTTAAAACGTTTCAGTGTTGCTAATTCACCTGTGAAAACAACAACGCCTTCACGAATAATTCTGATTTTAGAATTTCTAAAGATTTTACCATCGGTAACCATACATCCTGCAATAGTTCCCACTTTAGACACTTTGAAAATCTCTCTGATTTCTGCCGTACCGGTAACTTCTTCTTTCATTTCCGGAGAAAGCATTCCTTCCATCGCGTCTTTCAGGTCATTGATAGCATCATAAATAATAGAATAACTTCTAATATCGATTTCTTCTTTCATTGCCAATTGACGTGCATTTCCGGCAGGACGAACGTTAAATCCGATAATAATCGCATCAGAAGCTGAGGCCAACATTACGTCAGTTTCGGTAATTGCTCCAACACCTTTATGGATAATATTGATTTGGATTTCATCTGTAGACAATTTAGAAAACTCACTCGAAAGTGCTTCCACAGAACCATCCACGTCTCCTTTAAGGATAATGTTCAATTCTTTAAATTGACCCAAAGCAATACGACGACCAATTTCCGCCAAGGTAATATGACGTTGTGTTCTAACCGATTGTTCACGCATTAATTGTAAACGTTTTGTTGCAATTTGTTTTGCTTCTCTTTCGTCTTCAAATACGTTGAATTTATCTCCAGCCGTTGACGCACCATCTAAACCTAAAATAGATATTGGTGTTGACGGTCCAGCCGAAGTTACATTGTGTCCTCTTTCATCATGCATCGCTTTCACTTTTCCGTGATTCTTTCCTGCCAATACATAATCTCCTACTTTCAAAGTTCCTGATTGTACCAATATTGTTGATACGTAACCTCTTCCTTTGTCCAATTGTGCTTCCACAACAGTTCCTACAGCAGGTTTATTTGGGTTTGCTTTCAAGTCTAAAATTTCAGCTTCAAGCAATACTTTTTCTAACAATTCTTTTACGCCGGTTCCTTTTTTAGCAGAGATATCATGCGATTGGTATTTTCCGCCCCAATCTTCTACCAATAAATTCATAGCAGCTAATTTCTCCTTGATTTTCTCAGGATTAGCACCTTGTTTATCAATTTTATTGATAGCAAATATCATCGGAACATTAGCAGCCTGAGCGTGGCTAATCGCTTCTTTTGTTTGTGGCATGATATCGTCATCTGCCGCAACCACAATAATAGCAATATCGGTAACCTGAGCTCCACGGGCACGCATTGCGGTAAACGCTTCGTGACCTGGTGTATCAAGGAACGTAATTTTTTGTCCACCTTCAAGCATTACGGCATAAGCCCCAATGTGCTGTGTAATTCCACCTGATTCTCCTGCGATTACATTTTCATTACGAATATAATCCAGCAACGATGTTTTACCGTGGTCAACGTGACCCATTACGGTTACGATTGGCGCACGGGATACTAAATCTTCTTCTTTATCGGCTACAACTTCAATTGAATCTTCAATATCCGAAGTAATAAATTCAACTTCAAAACCAAACTCATCAGCAACAATTGACAATGTTTCTGCATCCAAACGTTGGTTCATGGTTACCATGATTCCAAGTGACATACAAGTTCCGATTACTTTTGTAATAGGCACATCCATCATGGTTGCAACTTCACCAACGGTAACAAACTCTGTTACTTTGATTGTTTTGCTTCCTTCGTCTATTGCCTGTTGTTCATCTTCTGAACGTTGACGGTGCGTATCACGCTTGTCTCTTCTGTATTTTGCGGCTTTAGATTTATTTCCTTTTCCTTGAAGACGCTCTAAAGTTTCTTTAATTTGGTTTTTAACTTCTTCTTCCGTTGGCTCAACTTTTTGAACTATAGCAGGACGATTTCCTTTTTGGAATCCTCCGCCACCACCTGGTTTTGCTCCACCTGGTTTAGTAGGCCCAAAGGCATTTCCTCCGCCTCCGCCACCAACAACAGGTTTCCCTGGTTCTGGCTTGCCCGGAATCCTTTTTCTTTTATTCTTGTTGGCGTTATTATTATTTGCCGCTGCATTAGCTCCAGTTGCTGGAGTTGCAGGTTTATTTGCATCTTTTTTAAACTCCTCTTTTTTCTTTTTGGGTTTATTAAATTGTGCTAAATCTATTTTTTGTCCTGTTAGTACTGGTCCGGTAAGATTTTGATATTGTGTAGTATGTGTTTCGTCAACTGGTTCTTCTTCAACAGCAGCAACTGGCGCTACAACTTTTTCTTCTTTAGGAGCAACTACTGGTGCAGCTTCTTCTTTTTTAGCGGCAACTTCTTTCTTCTCAACAACTGGTTTTACTTCTTGAACAGGTTTCGTTTCCTGGACTGGTTTCGCTGGTTGAACCGGAGCAGCTGGTGCTTTTGGTTCTAAATCAATTTTTCCAACTTGTTTTGGAGCTGACACAATTGCTTTCGCTTTAATCAACTCTTGTTGTTGCTGACGTTCTTCGTCTTGCTTGCGCTTGTCTTCGATTTCTTTTTCTCTTTCAACCCGAAGTGCTTCTTTTTCTTTTTTGATTTCTTCGCTTACACCTTTTGAAGCTTCTTTATTCCCTTTGTCACCGGCAAACTGCCCGCAAAGAATAGAATATACATCATCGGAAACTTTTGTGTTTGGACTTGCCTCAATGACAATGCCCTTATCCTTAAGATAATCCACAGCTCTTTCCAAAGAAATATTTAATTCCCTTAAAACTTTATTAATTCTAATATTTCCTTCAGACATAAAATCTTATTAATGTTATCTATTTTGCGTTAAAAGTTAGTCCTGAAACTCTTCTTTCAATATTCTTATTACTTCTAAAATGGTTTCTTCTTCTAAATCGGTTCTTCTCACTAAATCAGCAACATCTTGATTCAAGATACTTCTTGCGGTATCCAATCCAATTTTTGCAAATTCGTCAATTACCCAACCATCGATTTCATCTGAAAACTCTGTTAATTCAACATCATCTTCTTCAATGGCTGCGCCTTCTCTGATTACGTCTAATTCGTAACCTGTTAAAAGTCCGGCCAACTTGATGTTATGTCCTCCACGACCAATAGCTTTTGAAACTTCTTCTAATTTCAAGAAAACTTCAGCTCTTTTTTTCTCTTCATCAATTTTAACTGAAGACACTTTTGCAGGGCTTAATGCTCTTGTGATATAAAGTTGCAAATTGGTAGTATAGTTGATTACGTCAATATTTTCGTTCCCTAATTCGCGAACAATTCCGTGAATTCTGGAACCTTTCATACCAACACATGCTCCAACCGGATCAATTCTGTCATCATAAGAGTCTACAGCTACTTTTGCTTTTTCACCTGGAATTCTTACTACGTTTTTAATCATAATCAAACCATCGAAAACTTCCGGAATTTCTTGTTCGAATAATTTTTCCAAAAATTTATCTGCCGTTCTCGACATTATAATTTGAGGTTTGTTACCTTTCAATTCAACGCTTTCAATGATTCCACGAACGTTATCTCCTTTACGGAAAAAGTCAGATGGAATTTGTTTTTCTTTTGGCAAAACAATTTCATTTCCTTCGTCATCAATCAAAATCACTACTCTTGGACGAACATGATGAACTTCCGCAGTATAAATTTCGCCTATTAAATCTTTAAATTGTTTGTAAAGATTGGTGTTATCGTGTTCATGGATTTTAGAAATCAGGTTTTGACGCAAAGCCAAAATCGCTCTTCTTCCCAAATCGATTAATTTTACTTCTTCAGAAACTTCTTCTCCAATTTCAAAATCGGATTCAATTTTTCTAGCTTCTGTTAATGTAATTTCTTCATTTTCTAAATCTAAATCATCATCAGCAACAACAATTCTTCTTCTCCATATTTCCATATCACCTTTATCAGGATTGATAATGATGTCAAAATTATCATCAGAACCGTATTTCTTTTTTAACGCGTTTCTAAATACATCTTCCAAAATCGCCATTAGCGTTACTCTATCAATAAGTTTATCGTCTTTAAACTCTGAAAACGAATCGATTAATGCAATATTCTCCATGCCTAATTAATTAAATATTATTGTAA
>NZ_JBDSMB010000074.1:0-4996 GCF_039916025.1 Flavobacterium sp. | reverse complement strand
ACAAAAGCGTTGCCAATTCTTCCGCCGTAGGAAACCGTTGCTTTGCGCGCTTCTGCAACCGGTTTATAAAATTCTATATCCAAAGTGCTCAAAGCTACTTTGTTTTGAAGGTATCTCAATCGGCCTTCCTTAGCTTCAATTTCTTCTCGTATTTCAGAAAGTTGCCCTTCAATTTCAAGCATTTCCGATATTTTATTGGCCTTTTTCAAAAGCTCTAAATAACGTTCTTCTAATACTTTTTTGGTTTTAATGCGTGAAGTAACATCGATATATTCTTCGGTAACATCCTGAGATGAAATATCTTTTCGGTCAAAATAGGATACTCCTTTTGAAATCTCAGCAATAAAGGCATCAAAGTTTTCATTTGGAATTCTGATGTTGATTCTTCGGCTAAATTCATAATCACTATTCGACTGCGAATCATTTTTAATTGTGGCATTATACTTTTTTACAGCTGCCTGAATTTGATTATAGGTCTTATCTAAATCATCTGTTTGAAAACGCAAATCACCCGATTTGATGATTTTGGTTTCAATGGTTTCCTCTTCTGCAGGAATTGCTTTTAAACTAGCAGCAGCTACAAGATTACTTTCATCTTTTTTATCATATTCACCACGCATTTCTTTTGCGGGTAATTTAATCTGAATTGCACTATTGGCAGATGCTTCTGCGTTGGCTTGTTTGCAGGAAACAAATAAAAAAACAAAAACGGAAAAAATCAGAGAGAATGTTTTCATAATAAATAAGGTTAGAATTAATAAAACGTAAAAAAGGACTTATTTATTGTGTAACAGTATTTTAGTTTTGATTATTCGTGTCCTGAATAATTTTAATGAACTTTTCAAAAAGCTGAATGGTCTTTTGGTTTATTTCCTGATAGGACAACCTTTCGTTGGTTTGATAAAAAAACATCATACAATATTTAGTATCTACATTTTCGACCAAAAGTTGTTTGTTCAGTCTATAGGATTCACGTAAAACACGTTTGAAATAATTCCGGTCAACGGCATTTTTAAAATATTTTTTGGAAACCGAAACGCCAATTTTCAAAGGCACATCTTCTTCAAAATCATGTTTTACATAAACTAAGCGCAGCGGGTATTTACTCACCGATTTGCCTTCGGAAAAAAGTAAATCTATAATTTTTTTGCTTTTTAGTTTTTCATCTTTTGGATAAGAAAAATCCATTATTGTTTGGAGTAGATGTTGTAAACAAATTTCACTTCATTGTAAGTGATATAAAACTGCACTCTGTTATTTTCCTTTTTCTTGGTAATAATTAAGATATTACACTTCGAAAACTTATTGTCGACACATTCAAACGGAACAATGTTTACTTCATCGTTATCTGTTATTTCGCCATAAGCTTTGATTTTGAATGTCTGTATCTCAGAAGAATTAACCATAATCAAGTCCTTTTTCGGATCAAGAGTAATCAAAACTTTAGCGTCAACAAAATCAGACCATTCATTCCATTGCCCATTGTCTTTTTTATCGGTAAAACTTACGCTGCTGGTTTGAAAACGAATAGGTTGTGCTGAGGCAACGCTTCCAAAACTCAAGAAAAGGCAAACGATAAGAAGATGAATAGCTTTCATTTTGTCAATTTTTTTTATCGCGGTAAATCTACAAATTCTATTCCAAAAAATCAGTTGCCTGATGCTGGTGCACAAAAAAATATTTTTTCAAATCAAACCAAGTCATTTTATTTTATGAAAAAGTTGTTTATTTGTTTAATCATCCTACATCCAAACTATGAGAAAAATTATAATTGTACTGTTAACACTCTTGTTTTTAAGCTGCTCATCTGATGATTCTACTCCCGCGAGAAGAATCACTTTTAAAGTCAACGGAGTATCCAAAGTATTTGAAGATATCCGCGTCCAGTCTAATGAAGATCTCAATTTTGAAGTCCCTTTTTACCGACTTGATATAAGCGCCGAACCAAAAAATGGAGATCCGGAAACCTTCGCCCTTAGGGTAATCCGTGGCGGGGAACTTGATGGACAGTCAACAAACGGAGGAGCTTATTTAGATGGAAGTGGCTATCATTACAATTTTGAGCATCCAATACAAATGCACCTTACCATCAATACCAATAAAAGAATAAAAGGAACATTCGAAGGTATTTTTACAGACACGAATGGCTATGATGTCCAAATTACCGAAGGGAAAATCGATATCACTTATTATCCCGACAATCCTCAGTATATAAAAAGATAAAAGCGAACTTTTTAAGGTTCGCTTTTTTGTTACTTCAATTCATAAACATTATTGTCCTTTTTCACATCGGCCATTAAACCGCTTGGATCAATCGTGATTTTTTTGATTGAATTTTTTGCTTTTGGAATCTCAAAGAAATAATTTGGATTGGCCCAAGTCCAGTCAGCTAGAACAGTTCTTTTAATTTCCGGAGTTGGGTTTTCTTTTTCAAAACTCATCATCCGCAACGGAATATAAAAACTCTCTTTTGTGCCATCGGTATATTCAACCAAAATATCCATTGGCATTGGAGTTCTGCCAATTCTTTCTAAAGAAACACCTGTTCTTTTTACACCATCGGTTGCGGCTTCAACATTTTTAATTCCGTAATCAATCGTGTTCAGGGTTTCGGTCCAATCAGTTAAATACCAATCTAAATTTGCACCCGAAACACGTTCTGCTGTTCGTTTAATATCGTTTGGTGTTGGATGCTTGAATTTGAATTCATCGTAATAGCGTTTCAATGCTTTTCTAGTATTTTCTGTGCCAATAAGGTATTCCAATTGAGTTAGGAAAAGTGCGCCTTTGTAATAAGAAGCTGTGCTGTAACTTTTGTTTATATCAAACCTGTCGCCATGTGTTGACAAAGGCTGCTCTTTGCCGGATTCTACTAAAGCGTAATAATCTTTATAGATTCTTGTAAATGGATTTTCATCTTTTTTATTTGGAATTTCATTCAGTGCCAAATATTCAATATAGGTTGAAAAACCTTCGTCCATCCAGGGATGTTTGGATTCGTTGGAAGCTAAAATCTGCTGAAACCAGGAATGTGCCAATTCGTGTGGTGCTGCCTTGAGCATATCTTTTGCAGTTCCGGTTCCAAGCATCAAAGTACACATTGCATATTCCATTCCGCCATCGCCACCCTGAATAAATGAATATTGTTTGTATGGATAATCGCCAACCATTTTATTATAGAAATCCATTACTCTGACCATCAAAGGTTCAAGATCATTCCAGTTTTGAATGTACTTCTTATTGTTTTTATACAAGAAATGCAAATCAACATTGTTTGGTCCTTTGACAACATCATGAAGATAATTTTTATCGGCAGCCCATGTAAAATCGTGAACATTCGGTGCTGTAAAATGCCAGGTTAAGGTTTTTGTTTTCGAATCCTTTTTTACTTCTTTGCCTTTGTCTTCGTATCCAAAACCAATTTCATTATTGTTTTTCAGATAACCCGTTCCACCAAGAATATAATCTTTATCAATGGTAATGTTAATATCAAAATCTCCCCAAACGCCGTGAAATTCACGGGCAATATAAGGATCGGCATGCCAGCCTTCAAAATCGAATTCAGCCATTTTTGGATACCATTGTGCCATTGAAAGTTCAACACCAACCGAATTATTTCTTCCCGAACGACGGATTTGAACCGGAACCTGTCCGTCAAAATCCAGCGTCAAAGTTGTTGATTTTCCGGGAAGAATAGGTTTTGCTAAAGTCACTTCAAGAATGGTTCCGACTTCTTTAGTATCCGCAGATTCTCCATCCTGCTTAAAGTTGGAAATTTTCAAATAACCAATTTCGTTAGGTTGAAGTTTAGCAATTCTGCTTTCTTTTATTTCTTTGCCGTCAGCTGATTTGCCTTTGGTAAGAAATCTTGCGTCCGGATCAGCGATAGTTTGGGCGCGCATGTCCATTTCGCTTCCTGGCTGAAAAGCATTATTGAATAAATGATAATAAACACGACGCAGCGTGTCCGAGGAATTATTGGTATAAATCAGTTTTTGTTTTCCGTTGTATTGATAGTTTTTTACATCCATCAACACATCCATTTTGTAATCTACTTTTTGCTGCCAATATCCTTTGGATTGTGCAAAACCAGAAGTAATGCTGAGGAAAATAAGACCAAATAAAAATTTGTTGTTCATGCTTAAATAAAATAAAAAAAAGGAAGGTTTTACGCTTCCTTTCTGATTTATAATTTTGGATCTTTCTTAATTGCGCTCGACATTTCTTCGGCCATTTTCAAGGCATTATATGCATTGACAATTTTTCCGGAAACGCTGGCTTCAGCGAAAGGAATCTTTTCTTGTTTTTCACCAACTTTCACATCAAAGTTAAGTGGCGTTCCCGATTGCATCAAAATTTGTTTTACCTGAGAGGCTTTCAAATTTGGATAGTAAGAACGGATTAAAGCTGCAACACCGGCCGCATTTGGAGAAGCCATTGATGTTCCTTGCAGGTATTTGTATTTGCTGCCCGGAACAGTCGCGTAAATTTTCACACCAGGTGCAAAAACATCAACATTCCTTTTTCCATAATTTGAAAATTTAGCAACTACTTTTTCGCCAATTTCATTTTTTAAAGCACCAATAGTAAGAACGTTATCAGAAATTTCAGTTCCATTTACATCGTCAGTTGGGAAGTTAGGTTCTGTGTCTATGTCTTTTGAATCATTTCCTGCTGCATGTACGATTAAAACATCTTTACTGGCGGCATATTTAATAGCGTCATAAACCCATCCTGCATGTGGAGAATAATCTTTTCCAAAACTTCCATTGATAACTTTGGCGCCATTATCAACAGCATATCTAATAGCTAAAGCAACATCTTTGTCATATTCATCCCCATTTGGCACAGCACGAACAGGCATGATTTCTACATTATCAGCAACACCATCACCACCAAGATTGTTATTTCTTACCTGAGCAATTATTCCGGCAACGTGAGTTCCATGAAGATTATCTTTACGCTCTTTAGAGTAAACAACATTATTACCATATTT
>NZ_JBDSMB010000073.1:0-1834 GCF_039916025.1 Flavobacterium sp. | reverse complement strand
TGAATGCCCGCGCGATGCCATGCAGGGGATTAAACAATTAATTCCGGCAGAATTAAAAGCAAATTACATTAACCGGCTTTTAAAGGTTGGCTTTAATACCATTGATTTTGGAAGCTTTGTATCCCCAAAGGCCATCCCGCAAATGCACGACACGGCAGATGTTTTAAAACGGCTCGATCTTACTGGGTCTGAAAGTAAGTTGCTTGCCATTATTGCCAACGAACGCGGCGCGCAGGATGCATGCGCCTTTAACGAAATTACTTATCTTGGTTTTCCTTTCTCTATCTCAGAAACTTTTCAGCAGCGTAATACCAATTCTACTATACACGAGTCGTTAGGCAGGGTTGAAGAAATTCAAAAGCTGTGCTTAAAAAACAATAAAAAATTATTGGTTTATATCTCGATGGCCTTTGGCAATCCCTATGGCGATGCCTGGCATGCAGATATTGCAATTGACTGGTGCAAAAAATTAAATGCCATTGGAATCGATCACCTCGCTCTTGCAGATACCACCGGCTCATCAACACCTCAAACCATTACAGAATTATTTTCGGCCCTCATCCCCGAATTAAAAGGCGTTGAATTAGGCGCTCACCTTCATTCTACATCAACTAAATCACCTGAAAAGATAAGAGCGGCCTACGAAAGTGGCTGCCGCAGTTTTGATGTTGCCATTCACGGTTATGGCGGTTGCCCAATGGCCGCCGATGACCTTACCGGCAATATTGCCACAGAAGATCTTGAAAATTTTGCAACGCAAAACAAAATCGCTTTAAATTTAAATACTGCCGAGCTCTATAAAGCATATGAAGAGAGTTGGAAGATTTTTAATAATTTTCATTAATTTTAAGAGCTAACCCAAATTATTTATTGGTGAAAAAAAATTATCTGATCGCGTTCTTATTTTTACTTGCAGGCATTAATGCTTTTGCTCAAAATGAATTCGACAAATACGGCCCTTCCGGCAGCCAGGTATTTGTTGATTTAAAAGAAGCGCTGAGAATTGAAAAAAAGGTTTATAAAATTGATCTGAGTTACCAGAAAATTGATCCCAAGCTTTACGAAAAATTATCCAAAATTACCGATCTCCAGGTTCTTCGGTTAAGTACAAACGAACTAACAGAGTACCCGAAAAATTTTGATGCTTTATTTAATCTCGTTTATTTTGCCTCGTACAATAACAAGCTTACTCAATTCCCTTCAAACTTAAAGCCGTTTTCAAATTTACATTACCTCGAATTGCAACACACCGCTATTGACAGTATTCCTGCACAAATAGCCTATTTAAGCAAATTACAGAGCCTTAAATTTGGCAACACCGACGATACTTTAAGATTACCTGTAACTTTTCGTTTTCTTAAAAACCTAAAAGATGTGAGCATCGAGAATTGTATCATGGATAGTTTTCCAAAGCAGATTTTTAAATTACCCGGGCTTAATTACCTTAATCTATCAAATACCAACACTTATTACCTGACAAAACATTTCGAACGCTTACAAAACCTTGAAGTGCTGGTTGTAGAAAACAATCACCTGGCAGAGATTCCGTTTGAAATTTACAAAGCATATAAGTTAAGAGTCATTTCTTTCAGGGGTAATAAACTGTATCGTTTACCTGACAGTATTTCGCATTTAGAAAACCTGACCTTACTGGATTTAAGAGGAAATAATTTTACAGTTGAAGAAATTGAGAAGCTAAAGGTTTTATTACCAGGCTGCGAGATTAAATCCTGATTTTTCTGCCCACTTTTAGTTTTGTAGTGGTTTTAATGCCATTTTTCTTGCAGATAGCTTTAACTGTTGTATGATTACGTTTTGCTATTTTACCCAAACT
>NZ_JBDSMB010000072.1:0-40743 GCF_039916025.1 Flavobacterium sp. | reverse complement strand
ACAAAAAATCCGCAAGAATTGTTGGAGAAGTTTTAGGAAAGTATCACCCACACGGAGATACTTCGGTTTATGATGCCATGGTTCGTATGGCTCAGGAATGGAGTTTACGATATTTATTGGTTGACGGCCAGGGTAACTTTGGTTCTGTTGATGGGGATAGCCCGGCAGCCATGCGTTATACGGAAGCCAGAATGAAAAAAATGTCAGAAGACATTATGGCAGATATCGACAAAGAAACAGTTGACTTTCAATTGAACTTTGATGATACTTTGTATGAGCCAACGGTTATGCCAACACGTGTTCCAAATTTATTGATAAATGGAGCATCTGGAATTGCAGTTGGTATGGCTACCAATATGGCGCCACACAACTTAACTGAGGTTATTGATGGAACATTAGCTTACATTGATAATAACGATATTGAAATTGACGAATTAATCACACATATCAAAGCACCTGATTTTCCAACCGGAGGAACAATCTACGGAATGGAAGGTGTTCGTGAAGCATTCAAAACAGGTAGAGGAAGAATCGTTATTCGAGCCAAAATAAGTTTTGAAGAATCAAACGGAAGAGAAGCAATCATTGTTTCTGAAATTCCGTATCAGGTTAACAAGGCAGAAATGATTAAGAAAACTGCCGATTTAATTAATGATAAAAAAATCGAAGGTATTTCAAATATCCGTGATGAATCGGATAGAACCGGAATGCGTATCGTATATGAATTGAAACGTGATGCTGTTCCAAACGTAGTTTTGAATACGTTATATAAGTTCACACAATTACAATCTTCTTTCAGCGTAAACAACATTGCGTTGGTAAAAGGAAGACCACAAATGCTGAACGTAAAAGATTTGATTCACTATTTCGTTGAGCATCGCCATGATGTTGTGATTAGAAGAACGCAATTCGAATTGCGTAAAGCAGAAGAAAGAGCACACATTTTAGAAGGTTTAATCATTGCTTCGGATAATATCGACGAAGTAATTGCATTGATCCGTTCTTCAAAAGATGGTGACGAAGCTCGTGCCAAATTAATCGAAAGATTCAGCTTGTCAGATATTCAGGCAAGAGCGATTGTTGAAATGCGTTTGCGTCAGTTAACAGGTCTTGAACAAGATAAGTTAAGAGCTGAATACGAAGAAATCATGAAGTTAATTACCCGTTTGAAAGATTTGTTAGCTAACAAAGACTTGAGAATGGAATTGATTAAAGAAGAGTTAGTTGAAATCAGAGACAAGTATGGCGACGCCCGACGTTCGCTTATTGAATATTCCGGTGGTGATGTAAGTATTGAAGATTTAATTGCCGATGAAAATGTAGTTATTACAATTTCGCACGCAGGTTATATCAAACGTACAAACCTTACCGAATACAAAACGCAGAATAGAGGTGGAGTTGGACAAAAAAGTGCCGGAACAAGAGATCAGGATTTCTTAGAGCATATGTATGTTGCCACAAATCACCAATATATGATGTTCTTTACGCAAAAAGGAAAATGTTTCTGGATGCGTGTGTATGAAATTCCGGAAGGAAGCAAAACAGCCAAAGGAAGAGCATTGCAAAACCTTATCAATATTGAAAGTGATGATAAAGTAAAAGCATTTATCTGTACACAGGATTTAAAAGATAAAGAATATACCAATAGCCATAACTTAATCATGGTTACCAAAAAAGGGCAGGTTAAGAAAACATCTTTAGATAAATATTCTAAACCAAGAGTTAACGGAGTTGCTGCAATCACCATTAAAGAAGATGATGAATTATTAGGAGCTCAATTAACAAATGGTGAAAGTCAAATTATCTTAGCAGTTAAGTCTGGAAAATTAGTTCGTTTCGAAGAGACTAAAACGCGTCCAATGGGAAGAACAGCTTCCGGTGTGCGTGGAATTACACTGAAAGATGCGACTGATGAAGTGATTGGCATGGTTACTGTAAACGACATGGAAAGTGAAATTCTTGTAGTTGCAGAAAACGGTTACGGAAAACGTTCTTCGCTTGATGAATACAGAATTACAAACCGTGGTGGAAAAGGTGTAAAAACTTTGAACATTACAGAGAAAACAGGTAAACTGATTTCGATTAATTCGGTTACAGATGCTGATGATTTGATGATTATCAACAAATCAGGATTGACGATCAGAATGGCAGTCGAAGATTTAAGAGTAATGGGAAGAGCAACGCAAGGTGTGAAACTTATTAATATTAAAGGAAACGATTCCATTGCTGCAGTTACTAAAGTAATGAAAGACGATGTTTCAGAACCTGAAGTAGATGAAGATGGAAATGTAATCGAAGTTGAAACCATTGAAAGAGTCAAACCGGTTTTAGAAGTTCTTGAAGATGACGGTTCAGTTGAAGATGATGACGAGGAAGATGACGAGGTGATTGAAGATGATGAAGCTGAGGACGATTCTGAAGATGACGAGTAAAAACAAAAAATCACCAATTAGAGTATTTAATTGGTGATTTTATTTATAAATTTTAAAATAATACCACATGAAAATAAAACACATTGTACTTGCTTCGGCAGTATTAGTTTCTGTTTCATCTTTTGCCCAAAAAGATGAGTTGAAAAAATTGAAAAGGATTTATGAAAAAGAAACTCCTTCAGCTAATGACCTGGCTGAATATAAAGCCAATTTAGATAAGCTATCGACTTTGGCAACCGAAGAAAGTGATAAGATTTATTACAACTTTTATAAAGCAAATACGCCAGGTATTGAAGTTTCAACTTTAGGAACTGCGCCAACACCAGCTCAATTAGAAAAGATACTCACTCCAAAAACTGTTTCAGATTATGCAGTGGCTGCAAATGCAACTTTAGAGTACGAGAAAAAATCGGGTAAGAAAGTTTTAACCGATGAGATTACCAAAGACATAACGATGCTTAATCCCATGCTTGTAAACGTTGCGGTTGATTTGGGAAGTGTCAAAAAATACAAAGAAGCGGCAGATGTATTTCATTCTGTTTATCTGTTAGATAAAAAAGATCAGGATAAATTATATTATGCGGCTAGCTATGCTTCAAATGGGTTGGACTTCGATAATGCCCTGAATTATTACAATGAATTGAAAGATTTAAATTATTCCGGAGAAGGAACCGTGTTTTGGGCAACCAATAAATCAACAAAACAGGAAG
This sequence comes from Flavobacterium sp., assembly GCF_039916025.1. Classification (GTDB taxonomy): domain Bacteria; phylum Bacteroidota; class Bacteroidia; order Flavobacteriales; family Flavobacteriaceae; genus Flavobacterium. Next base: position 37,601 of record NZ_JBDSMB010000072.1, on the reverse strand, counting down.
AGAACTTTGCCAGTAAAGTAGAAAGAGAACTTTTTATTAAAAGTGGTTCGCATGAAAAACCAAGAGATGAAAAAATAGAATCTAAAAGAGGAGAAATCTATAAAAATATTGCTTTAATTCTAATTGAAAAAGGAAAAGTTGAAGAGGCAAAAGCTGCTGTTGCTGCTGCTCAAAAAGCAAATCCTAATGATGAATCTCTAATTTTGACTGAAGCTGATTTGTATTTAAAAATCAAGGATTACGATACTTACTCACGATTAGCTGCAGAAGCTTTAGCTAAAAACCCAACTAAGGCTGATTTGGCTTATAACCTTGCTGTTATCAGTAGTAATGCAAACAAAATTGAAGATTCTGAGAAATACTATAAAAAAGCAATAGAAATTGACCCAACTTATTTTGATGCCTATTTGAATTTAGCTGAATTGAAATTAAGATCAGATGTGAAGTTTGTTGAAGAAATGAGCAAATTAGGAACTTCAGAAAAAGATAACAAACGCTATGAAGCTATCAAACTGGAAAGAGAAAAGAATTTTAAAGCAGCACTTCCTTATCTTGAAAAAGCAGTTGAATTAAAAGCTGATGATGAATCGGCAAGAAAAACTCTATTAAGCATTTATAATGCTCTTGAAATGACTGATAAGTATAAAGCGTTAAAAGCTAAAAACTAATTTATCCAATTACGAAAATAGATAATGCAAAAAGTCCCGATATAAATCGGGACTTTTTATTTCCTAAACTAACCAATTATATATTAAAAAAAATTATGCAACACCGTTTTCCTGAGTGTTAACTTTTTTCAGGAAAGATCTAATTAATACACTGTTGGTATTGATACCAGAGTTGATTAATTGTTTTTTGCTGAATGTTCCGTTTGATGTATTGTTTGTAGTTTTTTTAGAACCCATAAACCAAACTGCGAAATCCATAGAAGCAACAGCGTTATCAGTTGTGATGATCATTGTAGCTTCGTTAGAAACAGAAACCTCAGTTGAAGTAGTTGCAACAACACTAGTAATGTTTGTTTGAGCAAATGCTCCAGTAGTAGACAACATTAACAAAACGAATAAAACGAATAATCTAACGTTAGTTACATTTCCTTGAGTCGTTGTGTTGTTAGTTGTTGTCATAATTTTGGTTTGTTTCTTATTTCTTTACCAAAACTACGGCAACACTTCTCTGACTGAAAATATTTTCGATAACTAACCTTAAAAGTCGTTTAATCGACAAATTCAATGAATTCAAGGGTTTTAAGCGTTTTTTTTGTGCAGTTCGTCTATGAAATGTTAAAAAAAGAGGTATTTCACCGATGAAAAACCATTATTTTCTATGAACTGCATCATCCAAATGAATATCATAATGCCAAATCAATGAATAGTGACAAAATCTTAGTAAATTAGCGTCATAATATAATATTCGTCTTCCATAATGAAAGTAGAGCAAAAAGGACATACTACAACTATTAGAAATACTCAGGGCAATACTGCCGAGTTTTATCAAAAGCTATATCAAGAGTACAATAGTTTTAAATCACAGAACTTGATAGTAGATTTATCTCTTGATAAAGGGTTGACAATGGATGATGTAAAGCTTTTTAGTGACTTGATTAAAACGCATGCCAAAGCAAAGAAGTCAATTGTGCTTGTGACCAATAGTGTTAACTTTAATGCTGTTCCAAAAAGCATTACTGTTGTTCCAACAATTTTGGAAGCTCATGACATTATAGAAATGGAAGAAATAGAACGCGATTTAGGATTTTAATATATATAATGAAATTAACCATTCTTGGCTGTTATGCAGCGACTCCACGAACTATAACTAATCCAACATCACAAGTCCTGGAAATTAGAAACCGAATGTTTCTAATTGATTGTGGTGAAGGAACACAGGTGCAACTGCGCAAAAACAAACTCAAGTTTTCCAAAATCAATCATATTTTTATCTCGCATTTGCATGGCGATCATTTTTATGGACTGGTAGGTTTGATTTCAACCTTTATGTTGCTCAACCGCCAAACCGATTTGCATGTGTATGGACCAAAAGGCATAAAGGAAATCATATTGCTTCAGTTGCGGTATTCGAATTCGTTTACAGGCTACGGTTTATATTTTCACGAATTGGATTCAAAAGAAAGCGAGATTATTTATGAAGATGAAAAAGTACTGGTAAAAACAATTCCATTAAAACACAGAATATATACCAATGGTTTTTTGTTTCAGGAAAAAGTTGGAGACAGAAAATTAAATGTCGATGCTGTTCAGGAATATAAAATTGATACTTGTTATTATCAAAAAATTAAAAACGGAAGTGATATCACACTTGATGATGGAACAATTGTTCCCAATGCAGAATTAACCTTTGATCCAATCCTGCCCAAAAGCTATGCGTTTTGCAGCGATACGATGTATGACGAATCGATAATTCCAATAATTGAAAATTGTGACGTATTGTATCATGAAACAACATTTCTAGAATCGGAAGCTGACAAAGCTGAGAAAACAATGCACAGCACAGCAAAAGAAACAGCAACTATTGCGGCAAAAGCAAATGTTAACCAATTAATTTTGGGACATTATAGCACACGTTATGCCAATATTGATTTGTTCCAACAAGAAGCAGAAACAATTTTCCCAAATACACTTCTGGCAGAAGACGGTAAAGTTTTTGAATTTGATTAAGCGTATAGGAAATAAACTCAATAAATTTGCAATCATATAATATAGACAATGGAAGACTTAAGCAATTATAGAAAGTCCTACGAGAAAAGTCAGCTTCTGGAAACTACGATTCCGGAAGATCCAATCAATTTATTTCATAAATGGTTTCATGAAACCAAAGAGTTTGGTGGAGTAGATGAGGTCAATGCTATGACAGTTGCAACCATTGGGTTGGATGGTTTTCCAAAATCGAGAGTGGTTTTGTTAAAAAAATTCAACGAAGAAGGTTTTATCTTTTATACCAATTATGATTCTGAAAAAGGACGCGCTATATTAAACAATCCAAACGTTTGCCTTTCGTTCTTTTGGCATAGTATGGAAAGACAGGTTATCATAAAAGGAATAGCTGAGAAAACTTCAACAGTAATTTCAGATAACTATTTTGAATCACGACCTGATGGAAGTAAGCTTGGCGCGATTGTTTCTCCGCAAAGCGAAGTTATTCCGTCAAGAGATTATTTAGATGATAAACTTAACAAACTAGAAGCTAAATATGAAGGCAAACCAATTCCACGACCGGAAAACTGGGGTGGATTTTTAGTGAGACCAGTTGCAGTTGAGTTTTGGCAGGGAAGACCAAACAGACTTCATGACCGAATCCGATACCAATTAAATGCAGCATTCAATTGGAAAATTGAAAGGCTTTCGCCTTAAATTATTATAAGTAATCTAAAATAATCTAAAACCACTCTCAGGAGTGGTTTTTTAGTTCTATGAATAGATAATACAAATATCGACGAAATGCATTAAAGTAGGAAATATTCCCAATACAAATTAATTATTATGTATTTCATCGATTTTATTTGTACTTTAAACGATAAAATTTGTAGAATTGTCTAAGAAATAAAAACAATACGTTCTTTCAAATTAAAATTTATAAAGTGTTTGCCCCACATCTACTTTATTAAAATCTGTCAATATTAATCGAAATAAAGTGTTTGCCCCACATCTACTTTATTAAAAACTTAACCTACTACTATGAAAGCAAAAATGTTTAGAGCATTGTTGCCGTTAGCAATCGTGTTCACTATGGTATCTTGTTCTTCTGATTCTTCAGAAGGTTCTTCAACAGACAACAAACTTGTAACTACCTACAATTACAACGACTCTGAGTTGAAACTTGTTACACTTATCAATGATTATCGTGCAAGCGTTGGATTGAATACTCTTGAAGTAATCAATCACATCTCTTATAAATCGCAAGAGCACAATATTTACATGATTGATAATAATGTGGTAAACCACGATTATTTCCAACAAAGATCTAACAATCTGATCCAGGTTTTAGGAGCAGAAAGAGTAGGCGAGAACATTGCCTACAACTACCAAACGCCGGAAAGCGCAATGAGTGCATGGTTAAACAGCCCAGCTCACAAAGCCAATTTAGAAGGTGATTACACTCATTTGGGTATATCAATAACAGTTGATGAAAAGACTGGAAAAAAGTATTACACCAATATGTTTATGAAGAAAAAATAGTTTGATTATTGTTTTGTTTGATTTTGACAGATCGAAAAATCCCGATGTAAATCGGGATTTTTTTTATTTATAGTATGCCGAATTTCAATTATTTCAAACTGCCAACCATATCTTCAGGTTTTACCCAGGCATCAAAATCTTCAGCAGAAACATAACCCAATCGGACAGCTTCTTCTTTAAGAGTAGTTCCGTTTTTATGAGCAGTTTGCGCAATTTCAGCCGATTTGTAATACCCGATTTTGGTATTCAAAGCGGTTACAAGCATCAATGAATTATCAACTAATTCCTTGATACGTTTATGATTTGGTTCTATTCCACTAGCACAATGCTCATCAAAAGAAATACAGGCATCACCAAGCAAACGTGCCGATTGTAAAAAGTTAGCTGCCATTACCGGTTTGAAAACATTCAATTCATAATGACCCTGCATACCACCAACAGCGATTGCTACATCATTACCGATAACCTGTGCGCAAACCATAGTCAACGCTTCGCATTGTGTTGGATTTACTTTTCCAGGCATAATTGATGAACCCGGTTCGTTTTCAGGGATTATGATTTCACCAATTCCGGAACGTGGACCAGATGCTAACATTCTGATATCATTTGCAATCTTGTTTAAAGAAACAGCCAATTGTTTCAAAGCACCGTGTGATTCAACAATAGCGTCATGTGATGCCAAAGCTTCAAATTTATTCGGAGCTGTCACAAAAGGATGCCCTGTAAATTTGGCAATGTATTCGGCAACTTTTATGTCATAACCAGCCGGAGTATTCAATCCGGTTCCAACGGCAGTTCCTCCAAGAGCAACTTCTGATAAATGGGAAAGCGTATTTTTTAATGCTTTGATTCCGTAATTCAATTGGGCAACATAACCCGAAATTTCCTGACCAAGCGTTAAAGGTGTTGCATCCATTAAGTGAGTTCTGCCGATTTTTACCACGCTCATAAATTCTTTTGCTTTTGCATCTAAAGTATCACGCAACTTTTCAACTCCGGGAATGGTTACTTCAACGGCTGCTTTATACGCTGCAATGTGCATTCCTGTTGGGAAAGTATCGTTAGATGATTGTGATTTGTTCACATCGTCATTTGCTTTTACCAATTGTTCGCCTTCGCCAATTTTGAATCCGGCTAAAACCTGAGCACGATTGGCAATAACTTCGTTAACATTCATATTGCTTTGGGTTCCTGAACCGGTTTGCCAAATAACTAGTGGAAATTCATCAGTAAGCTTTCCGGCAAGGATTTCGTCGCAAACGGCTGCAATGGCATCACGTTTTTCGGTTGACAAAACTCCAAGATCACAATTGGCATAAGCGGCAGCTTTTTTAAGATAGGCAAAACCTTCTATGATTTCTTTTGGCATCGATGCTGATGGACCAATTTTAAAATTATTTCTGGAACGTTCTGTCTGTGCTCCCCAATATTTATCGGCAGGAACTTTAACTTCTCCCATTGTGTCTTTCTCAATTCTGTATTCCATTGTGTGTTTATATATGTTAATAAGTAGTTCAAATTAGCCCCGATAGTAGTGGAAATCCTTTTTATTGCTTTAAAGAAAAGCCAATAGAATGCTCTCAGGTTCAGAAAGCAATAAAAAGATTGCAACGGATAGCGGGAAACAGCTCCTAAAAATTCCACGCCAAAATTACGGATAAAAAGTAGTTAATAAAAATTGATTTTGTTTTTGCATAGCTTAAATATTCAGCTTACATTTGCGTATAATTCAAAAAAATTCCGGAAAACATGTTTGAATTTCAACAGTATTTAGGTTTCTTAGCTTTCTTAAGCATTCTAACCATTGGTTTTTGGCTAATGATGTTCTTGGTAACTTTCGTAGTTCCTTTTTGGATCTTTGGAGGTGTTAAAGAATTGTTGCAGGAAAGAAAAGCAAAAAGAGACGCAGAACAAACAGCTTAAGTTTAAGTTTTTGTTTATGAAAAAGCCCCGAATTTCGGGGCTTTTTTCTTTTTATTATCCAGGAAAATCATCGTTGTTATCCTGCTGATTTTGTTTTTTGGTTTTATCTTTATCGTTCGTTTTTACTTTGTTGAATCGGTATGTAAACGAAAGATTGATTTGACGTTGTCTCCATTGTTGTTCACTATAAGAATCCAAGGATTCCAAATGCGTTTCGCTAATTCTTTTTCTCGAATTAAAAACATCATTCACGTTTAAAGAAATTGTTGCTTTGTCTTTCAAAATATCTTTACTGAATGCTAAATTTGCACTCAAAACTCCAAGGTTTTTTCCCTGCGCAGTGTTTTGTGGTGCATTATAAGTGGCATTAGTCTGCCAATCTATTTTATAAGGTAATGTTATTTTTGACGAAACCCTGGTAAACCAGCTCACTGCTGAGTTATCGAAGTTTTCGTTGATTACTTCTCCGGTATTTTGTAAAGTATAAGAGTAATCTCCAGTTATTTTACTTTGGTAAAAGTTGAAATTCCCGTTCAGTCTCCACCATTTGTATGGGGAATAGTTAAGGTTAAATTCAAATCCGAAACGGTCTTCTCTTGCCAGGTTGATTGGCGTTGATAAGATTACAGGAGTAGTAAGGTCAGCTCCTCCCACAATTGAAACTACCTGACCATTTTCATCCAGAATATCTGGACCATCAACTACAGTGGTTACTGCATAATTCCCGTTTGGTCTTCTAATGAATTGGAATACATCATTTGTTCTGTTGAAATACATTGAGGTGCTAAACGTTACTTTATTCCATTTGGTCATGTAACCAATATCAAAGGCGTCCGTAAATGATGGATTGATATCAGGATTTCCCTGAAAAAGATTTATGTTACTAGAGTAATTCGAAAACGGGTTGATAAATCTAGAACGCGGTCTGGAAATTCTTCTACTATAATTAAGCGAAATTGTACTTTCTTCTTTTATTTGATAGGTTAAGAAAGCGCTTGGAAAAAAGTTGTGATACTTTTTGTTAGTGAAATCACTTGTAGTCAATAGGTTAATATCGATATCTGAATTTTCAAATCGCAATCCTAATAAATAAGAGAATTTATTGATTTTTGAACCAAATTGTGTGTAGAAAGCATTAATCTTTTCTTTATAAAATAAAGTGTTGGTGTAATTGTAATTCGGAATATAATTCCCGCCATCATCAATACTACCAACTCTAAAGTCGGTTAATAATTGATTAAAATTGCCTTTATAACCCGCTTCAAATTGGCTGTTTTTTCCTAATGGTAAAACATAATCCGATTGAAACAGATTATTCTTTTGTGTTTGATAGTTTATAGTTGCTTCCTTAGTAGCGTTACTTTCCTGCCCGATAATATAATCAGTTATAGTCGAATTATCATTGTCTAAATCATTTGAAAAAGACATATCAATGGTTAGCTTATGTCCATCTTTTTTGAATTTCTTGGTAAAATTGGTAGCGTATTCAATATCCTTGGTTCGGGTAAACTGATCATTATATCTGTTACGGATAAAATTCTCAGTGATATCAGGAAAGTTGTTGTATAGAAAAACATTGTCAGGGTTGGAACCGTCATTTTTTCTGTAATTAAAAGTGTTGGTCCAGGTTAGTGTTTTGTCCAAATACCAATCTGCACCAATATTATAATTAAAACCTTTTCGTCCTCTTTCTCTTGTGCTTCTTTCGTTTATTGAGTTTTGGATTGTGCCATCCGTATTTAAATAATCAGTATCAGTTTTTGATTTCCCAGGTGATTTGCTATCGTTATATCCTAATGTTGAAAAAAGATTGAATTGTTCACTTTTGTAATTTATATTAGAAACTAATCCATAATTTCTTGGATCACCAACTGTACCAATAAGGGTTCCGTTGATTCCCTGGTTTTTTCCTTTTTTCAATATTATATTGATGATTCCACCGCCACCTTCAGCATCATAACGTGCTGATGGATTGGTGATCACTTCTATTTTATCTAAAGCATCGGCCGAAATTGTTCTCAGCGCATCAGCAATATTAATCGCATTTGATGGTCTTCCGTCGATAAGAATTTTTACATTATCGTTTCCACGTAAAGCTACATTGCCATCTGCATCAACAGTAACCGAAGGCACATTGTCTAACACATCACTGGCAGTTCCTCCTTTTACAATCATGTCCTGACCAACATTGTATACTTTTTTATCAAGTTTTATTTCAACTGTAGATTTTTCGGCACGAACAACTACCTCGTTAAGTTGGGTAGCATCTTCTTCCAAGCCAGTTGTTCCCAAATTGGTTGCTTGGGTCAATTGTTTTTGACTGATAATTGTTGGTTTAAACGAAATGAATTCTAGAGTAATATCATAAGTTCCAGGCACAACATCAACACTATAATCTCCTTTGTTATCGGTAATTCCACCAAAGATGAGCTTTGGATTTTTACTGTTTTTTAAAGTTATGGTAGCGTATTCAAGTGGAAGTTTACTTGTTTTTTCAGTGATTTTTCCTGTGACAGCAACTTTAACTCGTTCAGTTTTTTCTTGTCCAAAAATAGTAATTGATGTAAGTAATACAAGTGCGGATAAAAGATAATGCAATTTTTTCATGAAGATATATTTAACTAAGTCTTAAAGACCACAAAAATACATCGTGGTTTAAGCCTCTTTTCACAAATCTTTGTTAAATGTTATTTTAGAAAGGCTTCGAGTTTGTCAATTTCTCTGCCAATTATGGCTTTGTTACCGTCAATGACAATAGGTCTTTGCATCAAAATTGGATATTTGATTAAAGCTTTTATAATCTGAGCATTCGTCAAAGTTTTGCCTTGATATTTATCAATCCAAATCGTTTCTTTTTGCCGAACCAATTCGATTGGCTTGATTTTCAGTTTTTTAATCAGGGCTTTCAATTCGTCAACCGATAAAGGATTTTCCAGATAATTGATGATTTCAAAAGGAGTCTTCAATTCAGTAGTGAAAAGCAGACAGTCTCTCGATTTCCCACATCTTGGATTATGGAGTATTTGCAACATATTTTTTTTACAAAGTAATATATTTTAATAGAAAAAAGGTAATTTAGGCGAAACAAAAAAGCTATGTTTTTAGAAAAAGGATTTTTGCCAACAAATAAATTTTGGAAGTATTTAGTTGGCTCATTTATAATTATTGCTGCTTCAACTATTGGACAAATGCCTTTGGCTATTGCCATTCTGATTAAGTCATTCAAAACAGGTAAGCCGTTTCCAAAGACAGAAACCGGAATGATGACTTTTCTATCATTAAACACAACTCTGTTTTTATTACTGTTTTCTTTTGTCATTGCTTTTATTGCCATTATTTTAGTGGTAAAGTATTTTCATAGGCAAACCTTTTTATCCGTCACCACTTCCAGAAAAAAAGTCGATTGGAAAAGAATATTTTTTTCATTTTCATTGTGGGGAATTTTTACTGCAGGTTCAACATTAATATTGTTTTATGCCAGTCCGGAATCTTTTGTGTTGAATTTTAAACCTATTCCGTTTTTAATTCTAGCAATTATAGGAATCCTTTTAATTCCGGTTCAAACAAGCACTGAAGAGTATGTTTTCAGAGGTTATTTAATGCAGGGATTTGCTGTTTTGGCTAAGAACAGATGGTTTCCTTTGTTGATGACCTCACTTATTTTTGGAACCATGCATATTGCCAATCCCGAAGTGGAAAAAATGGGTTATATTGTTTTGGTATATTATATTGGAACAGGCTTTTTCCTCGGAATTATTACACTAATGGATGAAGGAATGGAGTTGGCGCTTGGTTTCCATGCAGCAAATAATTTAGTCACAGCATTATTAGTAACTTCTGATTGGTCTGCTTTTCAAACGAATTCAGTCTTTAAGGATATTTCTTCACCATCTGCCGGATTAGAAATTTTGGTGCCAATCTGTATTATTTTTCCAATCCTATTATTTATCTTTAGTAAAAAATATAATTGGTCAAACTGGAAAGAAAAATTAACCGGAAATATTGAAATTCCAAAACCAATTGAAAATGTTGAAACTCATGAATAGTCCAACCTATGAAAATGTGCATAATTTATTCAAGTTGAATGGATTTCATCTTGACAGAGAAGATTTATGTCGTGTGGCATATAGTTTTATCAAAGAAGGAGAAGATTTTGAAAAACCGGTTGGCGATTTTCTTCTCGACTGGTTTGATAGTAAAAATTTTATCGAAATGGAAACTTCCGGTACAACCGGAACACCTAAAACTATTTCGGTAAGCAAACAAGCTATGGTTGATTCAGCATTGGCGACAGGCGATTTTTTCGATTTGCAACCGGGTAATAGAGCACTGCAATGTTTACCGGTTAAATATGTAGCTGGTAAAATGATGCTGGTTCGCGCTATGATTTTAGGACTCGATTTAGAGTTTGTGGCTCCAAGTTCTCATCCTTTAGATAATAATGAAATTGATTTTGATTTTGTAGCGATGGTGCCTTTGCAGGCGCAAAATTCGGTGCCCGAATTAAAGAAAGTAAAAAAGATGATTATTGGTGGAGCTGCTGTAAATAAAGCATTGGAAAAACAATTGATAAAATTGCCTACCGAAGTTTATGAAACCTATGGCATGACAGAAACCATTACACATATTGCCGCTAGAAAACTAGGAGAAAAAGCGTTTACGGTGCTGCCTTATGTTACGATTTCATATGATGACAGAAATTGTTTGGTTATCCACGCACCAAGAATTTCAGATGAAGTTATTATCACTAATGATATTGTTGAATTGGTTAATGAAAATCAATTTATTTTCCTTGGCAGAATGGATAATGTTATCAATAGCGGCGGAATTAAATTAATTCCGGAACAAATAGAGGAAAAACTGGCCAGTAAAATTCACCAGCGTTTTTTTATTGCTTCAAAACCTGATAATGAATTAGGAGAAAAAGTAGTGTTGGTTATTGAAGGCGACAAACAAGAGTTTGATGAATCGCTTTATGAATCGTTGGATAAATATGAAAAGCCAAAAGAAGTCATTTTTGTCCCGAAGTTTAAAGAAACAACAACAGGAAAAATCCTGAGGAAAGAAACAATAAAATAAAAAAAACGTCCCAATTATTCATTGGGACGTTTTTTATTTGAGGCAAACAAATTATTTTTCCATTTTGAAATAGTAATCGGCTGAATGTTTTCCACTGCCGTAGACTATATAAAAAATGCTTATGGCCAAAGTTACAAACGAAATGATTAAGTTGGTAATATTCATTTCTCCAATAAAATTTATCAAGACAGCACCAACAAGAATAGGCAATTGAGCGAGTAGTGCCCAACGTGTCAACAATCCGAAAACAATCATGATTCCACCCATAATATGAGCTGCTGCTATGTAATGGAAAGTCAACATTCCGCCCATAAAATTGCTTGCCGGAGCGATCAAATCTTCAAAATCCCGACTGTTACTGACAAAGTAACCGCCTTTGTAAATTAAAAAAAGGCCCAATACAATTCTTCCTGCATCGAACCAAAACGTAGAGTGGGCATTTGCCCATTTGTTCAAACCTTTTACTGAAGTATCCATAAATAACAAAGTTTAAAATTTATCTAAGTTACTAATTTTTAATTATATATAAAAGATTACAACAATAAATTATAAAATGCATCAATCAATATCTATATAAAAATCATTGGTCTGGACTTCTACATCTCCTATTTTATTAATGCTGTATTTTGTTTTATTCCAGGTATTTGTGGGATTGAGACGTATTTTTTTTCCTTTGATTTTAACGTCAACAGGCATGTCGAATCTGGCTTCATCTGTTTTCCAACGAAATTCCAGTTTGCCTTTGGTTTTTCTCAATTCAAGTTTTGGAATTGCAGAATGTCTTAAATACTGATTAAAAACTGGCGTCAGATTCATTTCGGTTTCTGTATTAAAAAAATTGACAACGGTTTTGGTATCAATTATTTTATGACGGTATGTTTCGGAATATTTCAAAAGCATTTTCCACCATTTATCATCATTGTTTACAATATGTCTCAGTGTGTTTAATAACATAGCTCCTTTTTCATACATATCTGTCGAGCCTTCTTTATTTACACCATAAGCACTAATAATTGGAATTAGATTATCGATGTTTTTTTTGCAACCATTGATATATTGTTGTGCTTTTTCAGAACCATATTGACATTCAACATAAACAGATTCAGTGTAACAGGTAAAACCTTCGTGTATCCACATATCAGCAGTATCTTTGGATGTAATGCTATTTCCAAACCATTCATGCCCACTTTCGTGAATAGTAATATAGTCAAAAAGCAACCCAATTCCGGTTCCAGATCTATCAGTTCCTAAATAACCATTTACATATTTATTACCATAAGCAACAGCGCTTTGATGTTCCATACCTAAATAAGGAGTTTCCACCAATTTGTATCCGTCTTCGGGAAATGGATAGGCTCCAAACTTACTCTGAAAACAATCCATCATAGGCTTGACTTCTTCAAAATGCAATTTTGCCGCAGTTTCGTTATAACGCATTACATAGTAATCTAAATCTAAACCTTTATAGTTTTCATGAATGTTTATATAATCGCCAATATTAACTGTTATGGAATAGGTATTTATCGGATTTTTGACTTCCCAATCCCAGCGTGTGTAACCATTTTTTAAATCTTCGCTGCCAATCAATCTTCCGTTCGAAACATCCATCAAACCATTTGGAACTGCTACTTTTATCGTTGCCCCAAAATCAGGTTCATCGCTTTGAGAGTCTTTTACAGGATACCACAAACTGGCACCAATTCCCTCGCAGGTAACCGCAATCCATGGTTTTCCATTTTTGTCTTTTTTGAAAATAAAGCCACCATCCCAAGGCGCGTTTTTGGCAACAATTGGTTTCCCTGAATAATAAAACTTCACGCTCTGATTTGTGTTTGCATTTAAAGCTATCGGAAAATCAATAAAAACTGCATTGTATTCTCTTTTGTAATTTAATTTTTTAGAGTTGAAAACAATACTATCAATTTGCATATTATCAAACAAATCCAATTGGATTTTTGAAGTGTTTTCAACTACTTTAAAAGCTATATCATTAAAACCAACTATTGATTTTTCATCAGGATTGACTTTGATATTCAAATCATAATGCAACACATCAAAGCAACTTCGCTCGGGACGCAATCCTCCTTGAAGCGTGTCTTTGCGAGTTGTTGCTTCTTGTGCAGAAAGAAGTTGAAAACTAGTAATTATAAAACTTAGGGCAAGTATTTTTTTCATTGTATTGAAATGGAAAATCTATGATGTTAGTAGGTTGGTCTTTAGATTTGTTACCATTAAACCTGAATAACTCCCAAATTAAATTTCTTTTCAATAGGCGAGTGGTTCGCTGCTTCGATTCCCATTGAAATCCAGGTGCGGGTTTCTAAAGGATCAATGATAGCATCCGTCCATAATCTGGCGGCTGCATAATATGGAGAAACCTGTGCGTCATAACGCGCTTTGATTTTATCAAACAATTCCTGTTCAACTTTTTCATCTACGGTTTCGCCTTTTGCTTTTAGTGAAGAAGCTTCAATTTGTGCCAATACTTTGGCAGCCTGAGTTCCGCCCATAACGGCAAGTTCGGCACTTGGCCAGGCAAATATTAATCTTGGGTCGTATGCTTTTCCACACATGGCATAATTTCCTGCGCCGTATGAATTTCCGACAACGACAGTAAATTTTGGCACAACCGAATTAGAGACAGCATTTACCATTTTGGCACCATCTTTAATAATTCCGCCATGTTCTGATTTGCTTCCAACCATAAAACCGGTAACATCCTGAATAAATACCAACGGAATTTTCTTTTGGTTGCAATTCGCTATAAAACGCGTTGCTTTGTCCGCAGAATCCGAATAAATCACGCCACCAAACTGGATTTCTCCCTTTTTGGTTTTGGAAACTGTTCTTTGATTAGCAATAATTCCCACGGCCCAACCGTCAATTCTGGCATAACAGGTAATGATTGATTTTCCATAATCAGGTTTATACATATCCATTTCGGAATTATCAACCAAGCGTTTGATGATTTCCATCATATCATATTGATCCGTTCTTGATTTTGGAATAATTCCGTAAATATCTTTTTCTTCCAATGCTGGTTTTTGAGGAGTTTCTCTGTTGAAACCGGCTTTTTCATAATCCCCAATTTTACCCACAATACTTTTAATTCTGTCTAAAGCATCTTTATCATCTTTGGCTTTATAATCGGTCACGCCTGAGATTTCACAGTGTGTAGTTGCTCCGCCAAGTGTTTCGTTATCGATGTTTTCGCCAATAGCAGCTTTCACCAAATAACTTCCGGCAAGGAAAATACTTCCGGTTTTATCTACTATCATCGCTTCGTCACTCATAATCGGAAGATACGCGCCACCGGCAACGCAACTTCCCATAACAGCTGCAATTTGGGTAATTCCCATACTGCTCATGATAGCGTTATTTCTGAATATGCGTCCAAAATGTTCTTTATCGGGGAAAATTTCATCCTGCATTGGTAAATAAACTCCGGCAGAATCAACCAAATAAATTATTGGCAGACGGTTTTCCATCGCAATTTCCTGCGCACGCAGATTCTTTTTAGCCGTAATCGGGAACCATGCACCAGCTTTTACGGTAGCATCATTCGCAACAACAATACATTGCTTTCCTTTGATGTAACCCATTTTTACAACAACGCCACCAGAAGGACAGCCGCCATGTTCGGCATACATTCCGTCTCCAACAAAAGCGCCAATTTCTATGCTTTTAGCTTTGGCGTCAAGCAAATAATCAATACGTTCACGTGCTGTCATTTTACCTTCGGCATGCAATTTTTCGATGCGTTTGGCACCGCCACCAAGTTTTACTTTGGCGAATTGAGTCTTTAAATTGGTTAATAAAAGTTTGTTATGATCTTCGTTTTTATTGAAGTTGATATCCATGGTTGTATATTTGTTCTGCGTTTAATGTGTGCTAAAATACGAAAACGTTTTAAAAGAAAATGCTACTTATTTTGGAAGAATTAATGTTAACAAATTGTAAAGCGCATTTTGACTAAAAACTAAATATGTTAATATTCACTTAACATTAGAAGAATACATTTGCACCATAAAAAAGAAACAAAATGACCTTAAACAGTATTTTCCAATTTTTAGTTCCAAAGGATAAAAAATTCTTTCCTTTATTCGAACAAGCTGCAGCCAACTTAATCACATTGGCAGAAACACTTCACGAAGCTGTTAATGCTCCAAAAATTGAAAGAGAAGAATACTTCAGAAAAATAGAAGAACTTGAAGCTGTCATTGAAGAGATTACTCATAAAACCCACTTAGAATTAAGCAGAAACTTTATCACGCCTTTCGATCGTGAAGACATTCACTCGTTGATAAAAGCTATCGATAATGTTGCCGATAATATGCATGGTGCAGCCAGTAGAATGCGTTTGTATCAGGTAGAAAAAATCACAAAATCGATTCGTAAATTAACAGAAATCAATCTCGAAGCCTGCCAATTAATTGGTGTTGGAATCAAAGAATTGAAAAGCATGAATCACAAAGCAATAAAAGAAACCTGCAAAAAAATCAATAAATTAGAAAGCAAGGCAGATTCAGTATTTGATAAAGCGGTTGCCGATATATTTGAAAATGAAACTGACGCTAAAAACGTTATCAAATATAAAGAAGTGCTTTCTGCATTGGAAATGGCATCGGATAAATGTAAAAGTGTTTCGAACGTAATGGAACAAATTTCAGTAAAACACTCTTAAACTAGTAGTCAGTTTACAGTGATCAGTTAGCAGTCTAAATGCTGACACTGAACACTAAATACTGAACACTGAACACTAATTTATATGACTTTACTAATAGTTATTATCGTTCTTGCCTTAATATTTGATTACATTAATGGTTTTCACGATGCAGCAAATTCAATTGCCACTATTGTTGCCACAAAAGTATTGACGCCATTTCAGGCCGTACTTTGGGCTGCTTTCTTTAACTTCCTGGCGTATTGGGTTTTTGGTTTTGGTGTTGCCGATACGGTGGCCAAAACAGCTAAAACAGATAGCATTAACCTGACGGTTATTTTAGCCGGAATTATAGCTGCAATTATTTGGAATTTGATCACCTGGTGGAAAGGAATTCCTTCTTCATCGTCACATACTTTAATTGGTGGCTTTGCCGGAGCTGCCATTGCACATGCTATTTCTCTTCACGGTTTTTCTGATTATTTTATTGTTGAAGATGGAGCGCAGATAACAAAACATTGGTACAATATTGTGAATTGGTACAAGCCGGGAGAAGATGGAGGCATGCCTTCGGGAGTTTCTGTCATCATTGCATTTATTGTTTTGGCGCCATTATTAGGAATGTTGATTTCCTATTTTATTTCGCTTTGGCTAATGTATTCTTCCAAAAAAAGTATTTATCCAAAACTATTTACATGTTTTTTAATGCTAATGGTTCTTTGGTTTTTATCATCTGTATTAGTTGGTTATGACGATATAAAGAAACCACGTTTTGAAAGTCAGCTGTGGAGCGTAATTTTTGAACCTTCAAATATTAAATGGACATTAGTAGCATTCATCTTTTATAGTGTCGCGATATTCAATTTAGTTTTTAGTAGTTTTTCGAC
Source organism: Flavobacterium sp. (assembly GCF_039916025.1). Classification (GTDB taxonomy): domain Bacteria; phylum Bacteroidota; class Bacteroidia; order Flavobacteriales; family Flavobacteriaceae; genus Flavobacterium. The sequence continues at coordinate 20,856 of NZ_JBDSMB010000072.1, read as the reverse complement.
AGCAAAAGCTGAAAAAATTCTTCGAAGAATGCAGTTATTATCATCAGCCTCTTTTAGTTTAGGTCATGGTGGAAACGATTCACAAAAAGTTATGGGTATCATAGCCGCTGCAGTAGCTGTTTATTTGAATACACATCCAAACACTAACATGTCTTTTGGCTGGTTAGATTTGAATGTAGTGCTACCATCTGAAAAAGACGGAGTAAAAATTGAAGGAGTAATGCCAGCATGGATTCCACTAACTTGTTATTCTGTTATTGCATTAGGAACATTGAGTGGTGGATGGAAAATTGTAAAAACAATGGGTTCTAAAATTACCAAAGTAACTGCTTTTGAAGGCGTTGTGGCCGAATCTGCCGGTGCGTTGACTTTGTTTATTACAGAGCATTTTAAAATCCCAGTATCAACAACACATACAATTACAGGTTCAATCATTGGAGTTGGAGTTACAAAAAGAGTTTCTGCTGTCCGATGGGGAGTAACGGTCAAACTATTATGGGCATGGGTTTTAACCATTCCGGTTTCGGCACTCTTAGCAGGAATAACTTATTATATATTAAAGACATTCATTTAGATTTTATAAAATATCAAAAGCTGACCTTTATGGTTGGCTTTTTTTATAAGCCATTGGCACATGTTATCAAATCGTTTTTTAAACATCAATTTATTGCGAAACAACTACTACACATAACAACAAACACAACATGAAAAAAATAATACTGATTATTACTTTGCTTTTATCGATTTCGATGCATTCTCAGGTAACAATTGAACAAACTAAACATGATAATGATATAAAATTATCGACGCTTCCCTATTACAGTTTTGGAAAGGGAATCGGAATTACTTCACCTGATAGTCTGTTCCAATTCAATATTCGCTTCAGAATGCAAAACAGAGTTACTTATATCAAAGAAGATGGAGAGAATGGAGCTTATGATGGACAAATTCGCCGCTTGCGTTTGCGTTTTGATGGTTATGTTGGCAATCCAAAATTTCTCTACGCTATTCAGCTTTCATTTGCTCCGGGTGATGTAGGCGAAGTAAAAGAAGGAGAAAACATAAATATTATTCGCGATGCGGTCATTTTTTACAGACCTAATAAACACTGGAATATAAGTTTCGGACAAACAAAATTACCAGGAAATCGTCAGCGTGTTAATTCTTCGGGTGGACTGCAGTTAACAGACAGAACGATTAACAATGCAAAGTTCACTATCGACAGGGATTTTGGTTTTCAGTTTTATAACATGAATGAATTTAAAGATAAGTTTTCCTATAATTTCAAAACGGCGCTTTCAACAGGTGAAGGACGTAACGTAACCGGTAAATCGGATGACGGAATTGCAGCAACAGCAAAAATTGAAGTATTGCCATTTGGTGCTTTTACCAAAGACGGAACTTATTTTGAAGGCGATATATTGAGAGAGAAAAAACCAAAACTGATGCTTTCAGGAGCGTTTCAACAAAATAATCATGCGCAACGAACACAGGGACAATTAGGGAATGATTTGTTTGAGAAAAGAACCATGAAATCTGTTCTGTTAGATGCTATGTTTAAATATAACGGTTGGGCAGCGATGATGAGTTATATGTCGAGAACAACCAATGAGAATGCTGTGACTTTTAATCCAATTGATTTAACCGAAAGTAATTATGCCTTTGTAGGTAATGGATTCGACTATCAATTGAGTTATGATTTGAAATCAAATTATGAATTTATCGGAAGATATTCCATTCAAAAAGTAGGCAATGATATTCAGACTTTGACACCAAATACCAAAGAATATAGCTTTGGTGTTACCAAATACATTTGGGAGCATGCATTTAAAGCTCAGCTGGAATTGAATTATGACACCTTAGATTATTACGACGGAACTTCAAAAAACAATTGGTATTTACGTTTTCAGGTTGAAATCGGGATTTAGTTTTAAAATCAAATTTTTCAAATAACTGATTATTAGCATTTTAAACACTTCCAATGTTAAGTTTTTACTCCAAAACTAAAACTTAACATTGGCGGATGTGTATATCTTGTATTTTTGTTAATGTTAAATTAACATTGAATTTAAATACCTAAGAATCATTATGATAAAGAGAAGAGTGCCAGCCGCGAAAAAACCAGCAGCAGCTACAGAGAATACTGCAAAACCATCAGAGATAATTGCAGACGATGCTGCAAAAACTACTGAAGCATCAGATAAACCAAAACCAACAGTTGAAAAAGCGCCAGTAGTAAGAAAAGCTCCGGTAACAAGAAGAGCAGCTAGCAAACCTTCGCCAACAGTTGTTAAAACCGAAGAAGTTTCGAAAGAGGCTATTGCTACAACAAACCAAGAAACACCAGAAACTATGAAAGATTCAGACAAAGAAAAAGCTAAAAAAGCTAAATCTAAAGCAAAGGAAAAAGAGAAAAAAGAAAAAGCCAAGAAAAAAGAGAAGGCTAAGAAAGAAAAGAAAAAAGCGAAAGAAAAAGAAAAGAAACAAAAAGCTAAAAAGAAAGAGAAAGAGAAAAAAGCAAAAGCAAAAAAAGCCAAAGCTAAAGACAAAAAGAAATCTAAGTCTAAAAAGAAAAAATAAAATTCCAAATTAAAGCATCCAACAACCGGGTGCTTTTTTATTTAATAAAGTGTTAACGAATGTTTCACAGTTTATTAATTACTTTTATACTTCTAAAATTCAAAAAACATGAAACTCAAACTCCTATTTTTAGCAATTATCGTACAAAGTACTATTTCAAGTTTTTCACAAACAAAAGATATTCAATACAAAGATGGAAATCAGGTATTAAGTGGTATCAGCGTCAAACCTTCAAAACCTTTAAAAAACAATCCTGGAATACTTATTCTTCCAGCTTGGATGGGCATTGATGATCATGCGAAAGACAGCGCTAATCAATTGGCGGCTTTAGGATACACTATTTTCGTCGCCGATATTTATGGTGCTGATAAACGTCCAACAAACTACAATGAAGCTGGAAAATTAGCGGGTTATTTCAAGAAAAATATAAAAGAATACCAAACCAGAATCCAGTTGGCTTTGGACCAATTGGTTAAACAAGGTGCAAACCCAGATGATATTGTGGTTATGGGTTATTGTTTTGGCGGAACCGGATCAGTTGAAGCGGCACGGACAAATATGAAAGTCAAAGGTGTTGTTTCGTTTCATGGTGGCTTAGGTCGTGATGCAGCCAGAACCATCGATGCGATTACTCCAAAAGTCTTAGTGCTTCATGGTGCTGATGATCCGTATGAGTCAAAAGAAGAAATCGAAAATTTCCAAAACGAAATGAGAACTGCAAAAACCGATTGGCAAATGACATATTATGCCAATGCCGTACATTCGTTTACAGATAAAAATGCTGGAAACGACAACTCAAAAGGTGCAGCTTATAACGAAAAAGCAGAAAAACGTTCATGGCAGGCATTGCTCGATTTCTTAAAAGAAGTTTTATAAATGAATTCACAATATTATAAAAATATTGTCTTTAAAAGTGCAATGATACTTTGTGGTCTGGTTATTTTGGCAATAGTATGTTGTGTTATCTATTTCCTTGGCAACCTTGCTTATTTTCTATGGTATAAGGATTAAATGCTTCTGTTTTTATCAAATAGCAAATGCCATAAAAATACAAAAGCCGACCTGGAGCGGTCGACTATTGCGGTGAGGTGTAACTTCCTTTCGGAATCCTCGATGCAAATATACATTGTTATTTTAAATTTTGAATTATAAATTTTAAATGATTTCAGTTAATTCAAAATTTATAATTTAAAATTCAGAATTATTTATTGGAGTCTCTTACCAATCTTTTTAAAATTGCCCATTGTTTTAAAGCATCACGGGCATCAACAGCAGGATAACCAAGTACAACTTTTCCTGCTTCAACATCAGCAGCTACTCCGGAACCGGCACCGACAATAGCGCCGTCGCCAATAGTTAAGTGATCTTTTATAGAAGCGCTTCCGCCAATAATTACTCCGTTTCCTAAAGTTACAGAACCTGCCAAACCTGAATTCCCTGCCATGATGCAGAATTTACCAAGTTTGGAATTATGGCCAATTTGTACCAAATTGTCAATCTTGCAGCCATCACCAAGTACCGTAGAACTGAATTTCCCTCTATCAACGGATGAATTGGCACCAATTTCAACACCGTTTCCGATAATGACATTTCCAATCTGCGGAATTTTAACCAAGCCTTTTTCAGGGCAAGGCCTAAATCCAAAACCATCAGCGCCAATGGTACAATTTGGATGTAAAATGCAATACGCACCAATATGGCAACGTTCCCGAATTACGGCTCCAGGCCAAATAGTTGTATTTTTCCCAATGCTGCATTCATCAAGAATAGTAACATTTGGATATATCGTAACATTTTCTCCAAGTTGCACATGTGGTCCGATATAACATCCGGCACCGATTCGTGTTCCTTTTCCAATTGCAGCAGATTTGTCAATTACAGCAGTTGGATGAATATCAACTTCAAAAACTGGTGGAGCAGGAGCAAAGAGTTCCAACACTTGTGACATCGCCAAATCGGCATTCTTTACTTTTATAAAAGCACGATTTTCGCCCGGTTCAAGAGAACAATCCTGATTGACAACTGCAACGCAGGCTTTTGAAGTTTCCCAAAATTTTTCATATTTTTTGTTTCCAATAAATGAAATTTCGGTATCCGTAGCTACTTCTAATTGTTCCGGAGCAGTTATTTTACAAGATGTTGTACCAACAATTTCGCCTTGCAAAATAGCATTGATTTCCTGAATTGAAAATGAACTCATAATTTATTAATTTTAAAAGGGTATCAAATAAATGAAATCGAATTTAAAAAACCTAATTCTGTTTAAAATTGCAAACTGAACACTGAACACTGCTTACTCTTCTTTTTGTCCCATCATCATCAGATAGGCTTTCAGGAATTTGTCAATATTACCATTCATTACACCATCAACATCGCTGGTTTCATAGCCGGTTCGGACATCTTTTACCAATTTGTAAGGTTGCATCACATAGTTACGGATTTGTGAACCCCATTCTATTTTCATTTTTCCTGCTTCGATATCCGCACGTTGTGCCTGCTGTTTTTTGAGTTCAATTTCATACAATTGCGAACGAAGCATTTGCATCGCACGTTGTCTGTTATCCTGTTGCGAACGCGTTTCCGAACACTGAATCTGGATTCCGGTTGGTTTGTGAACCAATTGAACTTTAGTTTCCACTTTATTTACGTTTTGTCCACCAGCACCGCTCGAGCGCGAAGTTGTAATTTCAATATCCGCAGGATTAATATCAATCTCAATACTATCATCAACCAACGGATACACATAAACCGAAGCAAAAGAAGTATGGCGTTTGGCATTACTATCAAAAGGAGAAATACGAACTAGTCGATGTACACCGTTTTCGCCTTTCAAATACCCAAAAGAATACTCGCCTTCAAATTCTAAAGTCACCGTTTTTATTCCGGCAACCTCGCCTTCCTGAAAGTTAAGCTCTTTGATTTTATAGCCTTCTTTTTCGCCCCACATCATATACATTCGCATCAGCATAGACGCCCAATCGCAACTTTCCGTTCCACCGGCACCAGCCGTAATCTGTACAACGGCGCTCAGGCTATCGCCTTCATCAGAAAGCATATTCCTGAATTCCAGATTTTCGATGTGAGTAGTAGTAAGCTCGAAATAGTCATCAAGTTCTTCTTCGGTAGTATCGCCTTCTTTGAAAAATTCATAAATAATCTGAAGCTCTTCCGCCATCGCATTGCCTTTCTCAAAATCTTCCACCCATTTTTTCTTTGAGCGTAAGTTTTGGACAATGATTTCGGCCTCTTTTGCGTTATTCCAAAAGTCGGGTGCAAAAGTTTTTTCTTCTTCGTTGGTAATTTCTATAAGCTTGGCATCAATGTCAAAGATACCTCCTCAACGCACCAAGGCGCTCCACAATACCTTTAATTTGTTCGGTATTTGTCATAAATAATGTAGTTTTGTATTTTTATTATTTGAAGCTAATCCCGCTATCCGTTTCAATCTTTTTTTAAATTGCCACGGGTTTAAACTCGTGGCAATTTAAAAAAAGGATTTCCACTACTATCGGGGCTAGTGTAACAGTGCAAAAATAGACTATCTAATCTTTATATGGAAATAAATTTAATTAGTGATACAGTAACTAAACCCACGCCCGAAATGCTTCAGGCAATGTTCAATGCCAAAGTAGGCGATGATGTTTTTAAACAAGATCCAACGGTTAATGCTTTTGAAAAAATGGTAGCCGATTTATTCGGAATGGAAGCAGCCTTGTTTTTTCCAACGGGAACGATGGCAAACCAAACCGCAATTAAATTAAATACCAATCCGGGCGACCAGATTATTTGTGATAAATGGTCGCATATTCATTTGTATGAATCGGGTGGAGCTTCTTCCAATAGCGGTGTGAATTTCAATTTGCTTGATGGCAATCGCGGAATGATAACCGCTGAACAAGTAAAAGATGGCATCAATGATCCTGAGTTCTATCACACGCCAATGTCAAAAATGGTTGGCATTGAAAACACTACCAATAAAGGTGGCGGTGCCTGTTATGAGATTTCTGAACTTCAAAAAATAAAACAAGTTTGCAAAGACCACAATCTAAAATACCATTTAGACGGCGCACGTTTATGGAATGCGATGATTGCCAAAAAGCAACAGCCAAAACAATTCGGAGAATTATTCGACACAATCTCGGTTTGTTTTTCAAAAGGTTTGGGCGCGCCAATTGGTTCGGTTTTACTTGGTGACGCAGAAACGATGCACAGAGCTTTACGTATCCGAAAAATATTTGGTGGCAACCTTCGCCAATCGGGTTATTTGGCCGCAGCCGGAATTTATGCGTTGCAAAACAATATCAACAGATTAGAGGAAGACCACCGCAGAGCAAAAGAATTAGGAATTCAATTGCAACAATGTTCCTGGATAAAAGTGGTGGAACCAATTGAAACGAATATTGTTATTTTTTCGTCTACAGAAAATGTTAGCGACCAGCAGGTAATTGACCAACTAAAGCAAAAAGGGATTTCTATCAGTTTATTGTCTAAAGGCAAACTGCGTATCGTAACACATCTTGATTACAGACAGGTAATGCATGAGTATGTTTTAGAAACGTTGACGAAACTAAGCTTTTAGCATAGCAAAACTTGTTAATTTCTAAGTGCATAACTTCTTTTGACATCCAAAACTTATGCAGGCATAATACTTATTTTTGTATTGATAAAAAATCTGTAAATGCCTAAATCGTTACAAATACCTGTAGCCAAAATAATTCCACACACTTTGGAAAAACACGGACACATCCGTACCGATAATTATTATTGGTTAAACCAAAGAGAAAGCCCTGAAGTGATTGATTATCTCAATCAGGAGAATGACTATTACAAGCAATCCACAGCGCATACAGCAGCTTTTCAAAATGATTTATTCGAAGAAATGAAAGCCAGAATCAAGGAAGATGACGAGTCAGTTCCTTATTTCTACAATGGTTATTATTATATCACGCGTTTTGAAAAAGGTAAAGATTATCCAATTCACTCGCGCAAAAAAGGAACTCTGAAGGCCAAAGAAGAAATCATGTTTGATTGCAACGAAATGGCAAAAGGGCATACTTATTTCAATTTGTCGGGTTTGAGCATCAGTGAAGACAATACGATGTGTGCTTTTGGTGTTGATACGGTTTCTAGAAGACAATATACAATTCAGGTTAAGAATTTAGTTTCGGGAGAAATCCTTCCAGTAAAAATTGAAAATACCACCGGTGGAGCAACTTGGGCAAATGATAACAAAACCTTATTTTATTCCCGAAAAGATGAAGTAACGCTTCGTTCCGATAAAATCTACAAACATAAAATTGGAACTGCTGCAGCTAAAGACAGTTTGGTCTATTTTGAAAAAGATGAAACCTTTGATGTTTCTGTTTACAAATCTAAATCGAAAAAATATCTGATTATCAATTCGAGCAGCACTCTGACAACCGAATACCAAACGGTTTTATCAAATATGCCGGATGCTAAATTCAAAATATTCCAAAAAAGAACACGTGGTTTAGAATATTCGATGTCACATTTTGGCGAGCATTTTTATATAGTGACCAATAAAGACAAAGCAACCAATTTCAAACTGATGAAAACGCCGGAAGCTGCGACTTCAAAGGAAAATTGGGTTGATGTAATTGCGCATCGTGATGATGTTTTGTTGGAGGACATTGATATTTTTAAAAATTATCTGGTTGTCTCAGAACGTTTCAACGGATTGAATAGGATTCGCATTATGCCATGGAGTGGGAAAGGGGAATATTATCTGCCTTTTGATAGCGAAACATATATGGCTTACACAACAACCAATCTCGATTTTGATACCGAAATTCTTCGCTATAGCTATCAATCATTAGCAACTCCGGGTTCTGTGATTGATTTCAATATGAAAACTGCAGCCAAAACCGTTCTGAAAGAGCAGGAAGTTTTGGGTGGAAAATTTGATAAAAACAATTACAAGGAAGAACGCATTTGGGCAACCGCAAAAGACGGAACCAAAGTGCCAATTTCAATGGTATACCGAAAAGAGAATACGAAAAACGGAAAAAATCCGTTATTATTATATGCCTATGGCTCGTATGGTGTAACTATGGATTGCCATTTTTCATCAGTTCGTTTGACGCTTTTAGACCGCGGATTTATTTACGCCATTGCACACATACGCGGTGGAGAAGATTTAGGCAGAGAATGGTATGAAGACGGAAAGTTGATGAAAAAGAAAAATACGTTCACCGATTTCATTGATTGTTCTCAATTTGTAATTGATAAAAAGTATACATCAGCCCAACATTTATATGCTGAAGGTGGCTCTGCTGGCGGACTTTTGATGGGCGCAATTATCAACATGGCACCAAATTTGTATAACGGTGTCGTCGCACAAGTCCCGTTTGTGGATGTTGTTACGACCATGCTGGACGAAACAATTCCATTGACAACCGGAGAATATGACGAATGGGGAAACCCAAATGTTAAAAAATATTATAATTATATGCTTTCATATTCGCCTTATGATAATGTTGTGGCACAAGACTATCCAAACTTGTATATTTCAACAGGTTTGCACGATTCGCAGGTACAGTATTGGGAACCAGCTAAATGGGTTGCCAAATTGCGGGTTTTGAGAACAAATAAGAATCAATTATATTTGGATACAAACATGGATGCAGGACATGGTGGTGCATCGGGAAGGTTTGAAGCCATTAAGGAAATTGCCAAAGAATACAGTTTTTTGTTAGATTTAGAAGGAATAAAAAAATAGTTTAAAATATTTTATTAAATTTGCAAAGTTTAGAAGTCCGTAATATTGGCTTCATAATATGCCTTGACTAGTTTATTTTATGAAACAAGATATAAAAGCTCACGATAATGTATTAGGTCTAATAGGAAATACTCCTTTAATTAGACTTAACAAAATCACCGAATCTTTACCAGGAAATTTTTATGCTAAGGTTGAAGCTTTCAACCCTGGTCACTCCACCAAAGACAGAATTGCATTATATATTATAGAAGAAGCAGAAAGACAAGGAATTCTTTCTCCCGGCGATACTATCATTGAAACTACATCTGGCAATACAGGTTTTAGTCTGGCAATGGTAAGTATCATCAAAGGATACAACTGTATTTTGGCGGTAAGTTCAAAATCTTCCAAAGATAAAATTGATATGTTGCGCAGTTTAGGTGCAAAAGTATATGTTTGTCCGGCACACGTTTCTGCTGATGATGAGCGTTCTTACTATAACGTGGCTAAGCGTTTACACGAAGAAACAAAAGGTTCTATCTATATCAACCAGTATTTCAATCAATTGAATATTGATGCGCATTACAAATCAACCGGTCCTGAAATTTGGGAACAAACCAGCGGAAAAATTACACACTTAATTGCGTGTAGCGGAACCGGAGGAACAATTTCTGGCGCAGCCAAATATTTAAAAGAAAAAAATCCAAATATTAGAATTTTAGGAGTTGATGCTTTTGGTTCAGTATTAAAAAAATACCACGAAACCAAAGAGTTTGATGCTGATGAAATCTATCCATACAGAATAGAAGGATTGGGTAAAAACCTTATTCCAACGGCAACCGACTTTGATTTGATTGATCATTTCATGAAAGTAACCGATGAGGAAAGTGCACATACTACAAGAGATATTGCCAAAATGGAAGGATTATTTGTAGGCTACACTTCTGGTGCTGTGATGCAGGCTATCAAGCAATATTCAGCAGAAGGAGAATTTACTGAAGAAAGCAATGTTATTGCGATTTTCCCTGACCATGGTTCTCGTTATATGAGCAAAGTATTCAGTGATGACTGGATGAGCGAACAAGGTTTCTTTGACAGCATCAACGCTGAAGAAGTTCAAAAAATAGAGTTTATTAAATAGATTGTTAGACTACTTAGATATAAAAAAAACCTCCGAAGTTGATTCGGAGGTTTTTTTGTATATAAATCTTTAGTTTATTTAGCTTCAATAATTACAACGGAATTCGGTGTGTTATTTAAAACAACAGATTTTATATTTACTATATATTTATCATTTTCTAATATTTGTTCCCCAATTCCAAACCTATCCTGTGGGTCATCAACACTGGTTTTTTTGAAACCCAATTTTTTGAATTTTTTAGGATATGTATAATTGTATTCCATTTTATTTGAAAAAAAAGTCAGCATATTGTTGTTTTTCATAATCATGTTTTGTCTTTTTTCATTTATCCATGATGATTTTTGGGGATTATAAACCCAACCAAAACTTATCTTGTTAAGAGTTGGAGTTATTTCTTCTTCTTTTGCAGAAATCAAATTCAGTAAATCATTAGGTTCAATTTCTCTTTCCTGTGTGTTTTTTAAATTCCGAATGTTATCTTCATCAATTAATAAATCTATATTAAGCGGATTATCTTTAGAATATACTATATTAATGACTTGTCCTTCGTAAAATTCTTTAAACTTATAAGTTGTGACATCTTCAACAGCTTCAACTTCAACACCTTCTTTTGTTTCATACTTGACTCTTATTTCAGCAAAATTAAATCTTCTTCCTTCCACAGATTTTCCACCGATAACTGTAGCAACGGCATCTTCCTGCGTATCTCTTAATATACTGTCAGCTTTGCTTGAAAAACGCCAGTCAATTATAAAGTACATTACCACTGTTGGGATTGCGGCTAATGCTAAAAAAATAGATAAATTTGGTGTAGGCTTGCCAATTTTCCTAATAAAATCTTCCTTCCAGCTTTTGCAATATACCATAGCATAAAATGAAGTAAAGCATAAACAAACAGCTCCAATTATGGACAATATAATACTTCTTGTAATGTTCAGCGAGGGCAATATGAAAAGGAATAAAACAAATAAAAATATGCTGATAGATGTCCAAACAGCAAATGAAATTTTATTCTTTTTTGGGTATGTAGCAAGTTTTTCAGAAAGTATCTTTTCTTTTGCTATGTCAAAAAGATCAGTAAATTCGGCAGGGTCAACATCCTTTATTTTTAAGTATCTTTCTATTTCGTATTCATCTTCACCATTATTTAGGCAATTTATTATATAATTGATTATGTTTTCTTTTTCCATGTAGTTAATGATAGTTTATTAATACTATCGCATAGTCTGATTAACATTATTATCATCGTATTTCTCCTTAAACCGTTTTAGGTTATCGAGATTAATGTCGCCTTTCAGGTCAATTACTTTTTCTTCAAGCAATAATGATATCAGAAACTCATATTCCCTGCTGCGAAAGTTTTTAGAAGCTATTGTTATTTTTTGTTTGTCAAAAACTATTTTCTTGCCATCATCGACTTTACTTTCGGTGTTATTGTTGTCAACAACCATTTTTACCAATTCTTCTTTGGTATTCAGTTTATAAACATGTAATTCATTACCCATTGCCTTTTTGGCAAAGCTAAATGTAGGTGCATCACTAACAAAAACAACTTCCTTTTTCAATTTAACTTCCTGCGCGCATAGAGTAGTAGTTGCTAAAAGCAGTACTGCGATATAACATAGATATTTCATAGTTTAATTTTTTTAATACTACTAAGGTACGAATTAAAGAGAAAACTCGCCAATATGCCATAAGATTCCGGATGGATCATGTATAAAACATTCTTTTCCCCAATCATAAGTTCGAATAGGAACAAGTTTCGCATCTTTATATTTAGCGGTAAGATTTAATGCTGAAAGTTCATCCCAATAGCGATTTACATCATCAACTTCTAAAAAAACCATAGTATTATCTACCCAATCCTGAAGATAATAATCTTGTAAATAAAAGGCAAATTCCCCAGATTTGAATACCGACATGTTACTGCTCAAAACAACTTCTGTAAAACCTAAGTCACGATAAAAGCTTCGTGACAAGTCATAGTCTTTAGCACCAATAAATGGTCGGATTGATTTAATGTTGTGTTTCATCATAGTGTAAAAATAACGAAATTTATGCAATAAAAAACGCCGGACATTGCCGGCGTTTTTATTATTACTATCCTAATTATTTCTTTTTAGGAGTTTCATTCTCATTTTTGGTATTCATCATCTCCATTAGTTTCATTCCCAATAATCCGCTGATTCCACCTTCTGAACCGTTAGCACCTGTGATTAAAACATCAGGAATCACTTTAATGTTTCCTTTACCAATTTCTTCGGTAACTTTATATTTAGTAAAATTATCGCCACCCATTGCAGAAACCTGTAACTGATACGCTTCAGCAGTAGATTTACCAATGGCTTTGATTTTTTCAGCTTCGGCTAAACCGGTTTTTGAAATTTTTTCAGCTTCGGCACTGGCATTTAATTTTGTAGCTTCTGCTTGTGCACCAGCTCTTGCTTTTGTTGCTTCGGCTTCAGCGTTTGCACGCATTTTTGTAGCTTCTGCTTCGGCGTTTACATTCAGTTTCAAACTTGTTGCATCACCTTCTGCTTTTTTAACGGTAGCATCGGCTGTTCGTTGAGCGATTTCCACACTTTGTGAAGCACGAACAATTTCTTTCTGCATATCGGCAATAGCGGTTTCCTTTTCCATTCCCTGACGTTGTTCCTGCGCCATTCTTTGGGTTTGATACGTTTTTTGCTCTTCTTCGGCAAGCTTTCTGTCGGTCAGTGTTTTCATCAACGAATCCGGTGGTACGATGTCACCAATCAGCGTATCAACAGCGTTCACGTTATATTCATCCAAAACCACTTTTATATGATTTTTAGCTGATTCCTGACGCTCTTTACGAGTACTCAGGAACGAAATCACATCGCTTTCCTGAGCCGAGTTTCTAAAATAGTTACCAATTGTTGGTTCCAAAACCTGAGAAACAAGATTTGTCATGCTTCCGAAACGCGCAATTACTTTTGGAGCTTCATTTGCCGGAACGTGAATAATCTGAGACACATCTAAATTGAATGGGAAACCATCTTTTGAACGCACGGTAATCGTTGATAGATTATGATCCAGATTATGCGCTTCACTTCTTGCATCTGCCCAGTTTAGAACTAAGTTGGTTGTTGGTACAGGTTCTAATTTTGTTGTGTATTTATTCAATGCGTACTTACCCGGTCCAAGTGGTTCCATCCAAACACCACGTTGTCCTTTTGAAACAATATTTCCGTGTTTGAAATGTTCACCGGTAACATCTGTACCATCTTCACCAATATAAGAAATCACAACGCCAACATAACCAATTGGCACATCGGTCATTGGGTTTTGCTCAATCAGAACTGCCCACGTGTTGATATAATAAGAACCAGCCAGCATTACCTGTGGCTGTAATCCACGATTTCCGCCATTGTTTAGGAAAAAGTCAACATCCTGAAAGTTATTGTGTCCTTCAACATTCTTACCGGCAATTTGGCCTTGAGGAATTGGGTCACCATCTAAAGCAGTTACGATTCCAATCATATTTTCATAGATTTTCACCTGTTCAACAATTACAATTTCAAACAAAAATGTATTAATACGATACGAACCTGTGGTAATAAAAGCAGTTTGTCGCCCTTTTTGTCCACCGTTATCCAAGAAAGCTGTTCCGTCCTGAAAGTTATCACTGTCTACTTTTCTGGCTAAGATGCGGCCTGTTGGGATTTCTTTACCGTCTTTACTTAAAACAAGTCCAATTTTTCCTTCCGGAATAATAGTAAATGAACTCATATCAATAGAATACTGCCAAATCCATTTCGCCCAGTATAAACCTGGTGCTAAGGTTTTCGCCTGATATCCGGCTTCACCTTTGGTAGCAATAATTCTACCATCGGGTAATGATTTGTCGGCTCCAAAAAGCACGAATTTTTTGGTAACTAAACCAATTTTGTCTTCGGGAACGATTACCATTCCGAAGAATACACGTAAAACAAATTTGTAAAGAACGATAGATAATACAATTGCGATTATCCACCAATAAGATAAAATTCCATCCATTGTTGTTGAGATTAAATTAAAAAATGTTTAATGATTTTTAGGGTAGACCTAATAGGAAAATAAGTGAGGGTTAAATCGGAATAAGATTCCATGTGATGAGAGAACATCTTTGTTATTTTTTACTGTTTATCTAGGATAAAAATCTGTTATTGTACGTAAGCTTGTTTCGAATGTTACAACTATTTAACACAATTTTTTTTATAAAAAGATAAGTAGTTATCATTCAGCATAATAAAAAAACTTCGAGTTTCCCCGAAGTTATTAATATCTAATAATCTAAAATGTCTAACAATCTAAGAAGTCTTGATTATTCTTCCATCGTATGATAAACATTCATCACGTCATCATCTTCTTCAATTTTATCGATTAATTTTTCAACGTCAGCCATTTCAGCTTCGGTTAGTTTTTTTGTTATCTGTGGAATTCTTTCAAAACCTGAAGATAAGATTTCAATGTTGCGGCCTTCCAATTCTTTTTGAATCGCTCCAAAACTTCCAAAAGGCGCATAGATTAAGATTCCGTCTTCGTCAGCGAAGATTTCTTCGGCACCAAAATCGATAAATTCCAATTCCATTTCTTCAATATCAACATCACTATTCGGAATGCGGAAATTACAGGTATGGTCAAACATAAATTCAACCGAACCCTGCGTTCCCATTGTACCATTACATTTGTTGAAATAGCTTCTGATGTTGGCAACTGTTCTGTTGTTGTTATCGGTAGCAGTTTCGATCAAAAGCGCAATTCCGTGCGGTGCATAACCTTCAAAAAGCTGCTCTTTATAGTTTGCGGTGTCTTTGTCGGTTGCTTTCTTAATCGCACGTTCAACGTTTTCTTTCGGCATGTTTGCCGATTTTGCATTCTGGATAACAGCACGCAAACGTGAGTTGGCTTCCGGATTTGGTCCGCCTTCTTTCACCGCCATTACAATATCTTTTCCTATACGTGTAAACGCTTTGGCCATAGCTGACCAACGTTTCATCTTACGTCCTTTTCTAAATTCGAATGCTCTTCCCATTGCTAAAGAATGTTTTTAATGCTAAAATTGAGTGCAAAAATAAGGTATTATTCGGTTATTGCAAATGATTGAAGAATTCATTTTGTTAACCCAATTAGCGCATTACGGTTTTAAATTATTTACGTCATATAAAATATGAGCAGCTTCCAGAATATGAAAGTTTTGCCTAATAATCTTTATTCTTTCGTTAGTGTTGGTTTTTATAAAATCATCCTTTTTTTGGGTTTTGATATCTGCAGAATTTAATTCAACCGTAATTGGATATACTTTTTCAGTTTCCTTTTTTATGTCTTTCCAAAGCGAATTGATTTGATTTACATTATCAAAAACATAACTGAACTGCAAAACTACCGGAGGTAAATCAGCATCATACAATGGATTAATCTTATTGTTTAAGTCTTCTATTTCATGCGCATCATCACTTTCGGAAATCCTTTTCTTACTGGCTGCGATGGCATTGGTATAAATTGGGTTGTCGATGTAATTGAATTGGGAAACGCCACTTATTTCGTCATTTTTAAGAGCTGTATCACTGCTGCTTTCTCTTGGCATTTGCTTATCAAACAATAACGGAATTTCAACATCCGGCGTAATACCACTGTATTGATTGCTTTTTCCCGTTAAACGATAGAATTTTTCTAAAGTTAATTTCAGAAACTCATCATTGTTTGAATTTAAAGGAAGTATACGCTGCATCGTAGCTTTTCCCAATGATTTATTTCCGACAATAATCGCCCGATTGTAATCCTGCATCGCATTGGTGAAAAATTCACTGGCAGAAGCCGAAAAGCCATTAATCATAACCACCATCGGCCCGTTATAAATTGTACCAAGGATATCGTCTGGAATAATTTGTTTGTTATTTTTGTTATTATTCATGATTGCCAACGGACCATCATTTATAAACAAGCCTGTAAGTTGCACAGCTTCTTCCATCGAACCACCACCATTATTCTCCACATCAATGATTAATCCTTCGATTTGATCTTCTTCCAGTTTGTATATTTCTTTGACAACATCATTCGTGATGCTCGATTTTCCATTTTCAAAAGTGGAATAAAAGCTTGGGATTCTGATATAACCAAAGGTTGACTTATCCGTTTTTAGTTTGAAACTAAAGACATTGTTCTGGTAATCTTTCAGGATTTTTTTTACCAATCGGACACTGTATATTTCACCGCTTTTTTTTCTTAAAGTAAAAATGGCAGTTTTATACTCTTTGGAAGTGATGATTTCATCAATCTTCTTCATCGAAGCGCATGCAATTTCATATTCTTCGTCTTTATATTTGATTTTTAGCAATTGGTCGCCAACACTTATTTTATCGCTAAAATAGGCTGAACTTCCAGGCATAATATCGTCAACAGTAACTTCGTCTTTATCCGACATGGAAACATATAGTCCAAAAGTCAGATTATCTGAACTAACGGTTGAGAAGAATTCCGATTTATCGCTTTCGGAAAAATATTCGGTATGTGGATCAAAATAGGAGCAAAAAACAGAGTAAAATATGGCATTGAATTCATCTTCTGGCATTTGGTAGCTTTCCGTTTTGCATTCGTATCTGTCGAAAACTTTTAGTCTGTTTGCTTTTGCAAGTGCATCAAAATTAGCAGTCAATGAATCTTTATTGGTACTCAATTCGGCAACATCGCGCAAAACATTAAACAGAATTCTCTTTTTGTACATGTGCTTTAATTCGGCTTCATCGGCTGCATAAGGAAATGCTTTTCTGGAGAAAATTACTTTTTCTTCACTTGAAAAAGGAAAATCTTCTTTTTTTAAATCAGCAATTATAGCCGAATAACGTGCAATAGCTTTAGAATAAGTGGTGTAAAAATCATGGAGGAAAGTACAATCATGCGTAGTGATATAATCATCAATTTTTAGCTCATGTTTCTTTAACTCGTTGATTTCAGCCGCAATGAATAGCCTGTTTTCTTCATCTAACCGACTTAAAAAAGTTTTGAAAGCATAAACGGATAAACTATCGTCAATTGGTTTTGGGTGGTAATGATTCTCCTGAACTAATGTATTGATGCTTGTTAAAGTTTCACAAGGATTTTTCTCTTTTTGGCTTAAAGCCAAAAGAGGAATCAACAATACTAATATGAAGGTTTTTTTGAACAATAGATTTTAAATCAATGGCAATATCAAAAATCAAAATTCAATAATATTCATTGTAATTGTTATTTTGATTAATATTGAATTTTGTAATTGTTTATTTTTTATAGAAAGGCAGTTTTACCACTTTGGCAGCGACTTTGTTATTTCGAATTTGAATAAAAATGTCACTATCAACTGCCGAGAATTCGGTTTTTACATAACCCATTCCGATTCCCTTACCCAAAGATGGTGCCATTGTTCCCGAAGTTACAATCCCGATGTTATTTCCGTTAGCATCAACGATTTCATAATCGTGACGTGGAATACCTCTTTCGGTTAATTCAAAGCCAACCAATTTTTTGGTTACACCGGCTTCTTTTTGTTTTTTTAGATTTTCAGAATTGGTAAAGTCTTTAGTGAATTTGGTAATCCAACCCAAACCAGCTTCTAATGGAGAAGTGGTATCATTGATGTCGTTACCATATAAACAGAATCCCATTTCTAAACGCAAAGTATCGCGAGCCGCTAATCCGACTGGTTTGATTCCAAATGCTTTTCCGGCTTCGAATACTTTATTCCATACTTGTTCAACATCTGTATTCTTGCAATAAATTTCAAAACCGCCTGAACCTGTATAACCAGTTGCAGAAATAATAACATCTTTTACTCCGGCAAATTCTGCTACTTCAAAGTGGTAATATTTTATAGCAGATAAATCTACTGAAGTCAATGATTGCATAGCTTCAACTGCTTTTGGCCCCTGAATCGCTAACAAAGAATAGTCTTCTGAAATATTTTGCATAGCAACGCCTAAATCATTGTGAGATGAAATCCAATTCCAGTCTTTGTCAATATTAGAAGCGTTTACCACCAGTAAATACTGATCTTCTTTCATTCTGTAAACGATTAAATCGTCAACAATTCCGCCGTCGTTATTTGGCAGACAAGAATATTGTGCACGGCCAATTTCTAAAACCGAAGCATCATTAGATGTTACTTTTTGGATTAAGGCCAAAGCATTTTCACCGCTAAGTAAAAATTCACCCATGTGCGACACATCAAAAACGCCGACGCCATTTCTAATAATTTCGTGTTCGGCATTTACACCTTCATATTGTACCGGCATATTGTAACCTGCAAACGGTACCATTTTCGCTCCTAAACTTTCGTGGATATGCGTTAACGCTGTATTTTTCATTTTTAATTGTAGTAGTTATGTTGTTTATTTTTTTAGTTGATATAAAAAATCAGTTAATTCCGAATGTCCACTGGACATTCTCCTCTTAATATCAAATGTTTATTATTTTTTTTGTCTGTATTCTAAATCATATTCCGTGGTCCAGGTTTTACCATCATCATTGGAAATCTCTCCAAGCTGGCGGACTTTTCCATCGGCTAATTTGAAAAAAGTAATTGTTCTTATAGATGTTTTTCCATTATTGGCAAATGGCCTGCTTTTAAAATGCATCGCATCTTTCTCAAAATAACCTGTCAGGTATTCATTGCTTCCTCCAGTATTATCAACCCAGTTTTGCTGCCATTGTTTGTAGCACTATTATAAGAATTAAAACTTTTTCCGGTAAATGTTAATCCTTGTTGAGCACCATTTGATGTCCATTCTTCAAGCACAACACAGTTATCAAGTATTTTGGATATTTTGCTGTGACCAGCTACATTTCCTTTTAAGTCGTAAACTTCCCATTCGCCAATCCAATAATCAAATTGGTTGTAAATTGGATCTTTATCGCAGGGTTTTTGTGCAAAAGCTGATTTGCTGCAAAAGAGTATCAATAATATTAAAATTGCTTTTTTCATTTTCTAACAAATGGTGGTAATAATTTACTGCAAACTTCACCAAAACCAATGCGTACCGAACTATTTTGGCAATATCCTTTCATGGTTACGGAGTCATTATCGTTGATGAATTTGCGTTCCGTTCCATCATTCATTTTGATTGGATTTTTTCCGCCCCATGTTAGTTCAAGCATCGAACCAAAACTATCCGGAGTTGGACCAGAAATAGTTCCTGAGCCCATCATGTCACCTGAATTTATACGGCAACCGTTAGAAGTATGGTGTGTCAGCTGTTGCGACATCGACCAATACATATATTTGAAGTTAGATTTTGAAACCAAAGTCGGTTCCACATTTTCAGGTTCAATATAGACTTCTAAGTTGATATCAAAAGCGTTTTTCCCTTTTTGCTGCAGATAGGGTAAAGGTGTTGGTTCTTGTTTTGGTCCTTTAATTCTGAAAGGTTCCAAAGCATCCATAGTTACTATCCATGGAGAAATTGATGAAGCAAAGTTTTTTGCCAAAAATGGTCCAAGCGGAACATATTCCCATTTCTGAATATCTCTTGCACTCCAGTCATTCAATAAAACCATTCCGAAAATATAATCTTCAGCTTCGCTAATTGGGATATTTTCGCCCATAACATTAGCATCAGTAGTGATAAAAGCAGTTTCCAATTCGAAATCTATCGAACGTGAAGGTCCAAAAACAGGAGTATTTTCTCCTATCGGCAAGGTTTGTCCCATTGGTCTGTGAACCGGAATTCCCGATGGAACAATTGTTGAGCTTCTTCCGTGATAACCTACGGGAATGTGAAGCCAGTTTGGCAACAAAGCATTTTCAGGATCGCGGAACATTTTGCCAACATTGGTAGCGTGTTCTTTACTTGAGTAGAAATCGGTATAATCACCAATCAGAACGGGAAGCTGCATTTCGACATCTTCCATTTTGAAAATAACAATATCGCGATGTTCCTGATTGTCTCTAAGTGCTGCATTATTGTGGTCAAAAATATCTCCAATTCGGTTGCGGACTAATCGCCAGGTCTTTTTTCCATCTGATATAAAATCATTCAAAGTATCCTGCATGAACATATCATCAGTCAAATCAATCCCTTCAAAATAATTTAATTGTTGTAAAGCACCTAAATCGATAGCGAAATCTCCAATTCTTGTTCCGATGGTGATGACATCTTCTTTGGTTAAGAAAACGCCAAAAGGAATATTCTGAATAGGGAAGTCGCTGTCATTGGGGACAGTAAGCCATGATTTTCGTTTAGGATTATTAGTAGTAGAAGGCATGTTGTGTTGAATTAGTTGTTGAAAATTTTAAGTAATCAAATATATCATTTCCTATTAATTTACCAAACCATTTTTGTAATTTTGAGCACAATTAATCGAAATAATTTCAAATGCAACGCGACAAACAAATTTTTGACCTTATCCTTGAGGAACAAGACAGACAAATTCACGGAATTGA